>JAJYSI010000449.1 GCA_021793635.1 Bacteroidota bacterium | reverse complement strand
CTTACGGATCAATGACTTATAATTTCTATTTTAACTCTTAAAAAAGAATTTTCGCAAACGAACCACTATACCTTAACCCCGGCTGCTTAAACATATTTCACATAGCTTAAAAATTGACCAATAAAGTCCTTTTATTTATTTTCACGTTTAATACTTCGCAAGCGGGTTAATAAATTATTCAATCAAATTATTTTCGAAAGGATCAATCTATGAAAATATTAAATGCAATAGTACCTGAATACTCTAATACAACATGGGATGGAAAATACGCTTATACATATAACGCAAGTAAAAATGATATTGACTTGAAGATGGCAATAAAATTTTATCTTGAAAATCTTCAAAACTCATGCGCGCATAATACACTCTATTGTTATTCAAAAGATCTCAATTTTTTATTAGAAGAGATTGGCAACATAAAAATCAGCAGTTTAGGTGAAGATGTTCTGAATAATTTTATTACTCAATTATGCTGTTCCGGTAAAAAGTGTACTAACCGTTCCGGCGCTACGCTTAACAGAATAAAAAGCGTTTACCGTTCTTTTTTCAATTACTGTTACAAAAGAAGATACACCAATATAAATTTAGCCGATGAAATACATCTCATTAAATCGTGCTCGCGGTTTACAACGGCTATAACTCAAAAAGAAATTACATTCCTACTTACTGCTATTTCACAATCAGCAGATACATTTTCACAAAGAGATAAAACTTTATTTGCCGTTTACGCATATACCGGCATAAGGAAAACGGAAGCGTTAGCATTACGGATTTCAGATTATGACAGAGATTCAAAGTTACTTCATTTACCTTTTGTTAAAAGATCCTCTAAAAATTTTCAAACTATCCCTTCAATTCTATCAGACATTATAGATGACTATTTGACAAGTTCTGAAGTTGTCGATTCCTCCTTACCTCTGTTTCCTGGTAGCAACATCAATACTTATTTATCAAGCAGACAAGTTTCTTACCGGTTTGAAAAATGGAAAGCTATTTCAGGTATTAGAAAGAATTTAACTATTCATTCCTTCCGCGCTTGGTACGCCTCGCAACTATATCTAAAAACGAAAGACCCTTTGCTTGTTACGCATGCGCTTGGGCATTCTTCTTTTAGCTCAACAAAACGCTATATAAATGAAGAGATTTTTGATATCAGGTCGATATTACAAAAGTTGTTTGGTAATTAAATCGTCCAAAGGGATGAAAGTTGCTGGTCGACTTGACTTTTCATTTTTATAGTTTTTCTTTCTTGCATGAAGCCCATCCAAATCGCATTAAAAATAATAAAATTATTTGCCTAAGATATTACAATATATTTTCATACTTTTATGCAAGTAATTTTTTATATTACGTATACGTATAATTAATTAGCTAAAACTAATTTATAGACTGTGATTATTAAATTAGATTTTTGCTTTTCCATTCTTACTTGGATGGTAATTAGACCAGCCGGATGTTTTACCAAATATTCTTGAGTGTCATATATTCTCAATAAGTAAAATTTACCCCGCTTAATCAATTTTTAATTTTAGGGAAATTCTATAATGAGTATTTCTGATCTTCATGATTTTCACATACCCGTATTGGGAACCGGATTTTCTATTGATACACCAATTAAGGTGTCCAAGTACGGTATATCATCTGTTATGTCTTTAGCAGACGACACGCTAATGGAAAAATTACGCAAGCATTATACTGAAAAAAACGACATACCTTATTCAGACATCAGCGATAAAGAAAAGGATTCAAGAGCCAAAAGAATTACGGCTTACTTAAATTTGATAAACCGGCTTGCTAAAGAACAATTTCAAATATTAAAACATTCAGTATTTGAACATGGCAGCGAAATAAGTAAATACTTTGAAATGCTTCCTGATATTTCAATGTTAAAGATTAAGTACAAAGAAATGCTCGCAACCAAAGATACTAACATCATGCTTTCGCTGCAGAAGTGGCTGCGGGAAAATCTTAAGCCTGGTTCGATAGATGTAAATATAATGACTAAGCTGGACAAGGCTAATTATGATATGCAAGGCATTCAACTTCCGGTAGAATACAACGATGCACATGCTGCTCTAAGAGGATATGCCAACAGCGACCTGGAAAGCTCTATTGTATTTTCCGCCGGAATAAATACACGTTTATTCAGCTACCTGGGAACTTTCAAAGATTTTTTCCCGAAGAATGATGGTAGTTTTAAAAAGAAGATTATAATAAAAGTGAGTGATTTCCGGTCAGCTCTAATTCAGGGAAAGTTTTTAGCAAATAAAGGATTATGGGTCTCGGAATACAGGATTGAATCAGGATTAAATTGCGGCGGACACGCCTTTGCAACCGAGGGATTTCTATTAGGTCCCATACTTGACGAATTTAAAAATAAGAAGAATGAATTACTTGTATCACTGCGCGAATTGCTTAAGAAGTCATTATTAAAAAAAGAGATCTCATTCGATGATTCTCTGCTCGATTTCGATATAACAGTACAGGGCGGAGTAGGCAAAGCAAGCGAACAGAATTTTCTTATCAGAGAATACGGGGTCAAATCTGTTGGCTGGGGCAGCCCATTCCTTTTGGTTCCGGAAGTAATGAATGTGGATGAGGAAACTTTACAACGGCTTTGCGAAGCTGGAGAAGATGATATATATTTAAGCGATGTTTCCCCCCTTGGCGTCCCTTTTAGTAATCTTAGAACAAGCAGCAAAGAAATTGAAAAAGCAGATAGAATAAAAGACGGTAAACCTGGAGCGCCGTGCATTAAAAAATTTCTTGTCTCTAATAAAGAGTATTCGGAAAAACCCGCTTGTACAGCTTCTATCTCATATGTAAATAAAAAGACAACTGATTTAAAGTCAAATGCTAATAACCTTGAGGATTATCAAAAAGAATTAGATAAAACCACAGAAAAAGTTTGTCTTTGTGTTGGGCTTGCAGCTTCTGTTCTTAAAGTAAATAATATTGATACCCCAAAAATTAGCATGGCTGTCTCTGTCTGCCCCGGACCGAATCTTGCATATTATTCAAAGGTTGCAACTTTAAATGAAATGGTTGATCATATTTACGGAAGAATAAACCTTATCACCAATCCCAATAGACCGAACATGTTTATAAAAGAACTAAGCTTGTACATAAATTATTTGGTGAAAAAAATAGATGAAAATTTGAATCCTCTTTCAACTCAAGCTGAGGAATTTCTAAATACATTCCATTCTAATTTGAAGGATGGAATTAATTATTATAAAAAGATTATACCGGAAATCTTGGAAGAAACCGAGAAATCCCGACAGAAAATAAAAGAAGATTTACTCGAACTTGAGATTAGGCTCAATGAGTATGCTCATCAATATGCCTAATGTATAATACAGCTAAT
>JAJYSI010000448.1 GCA_021793635.1 Bacteroidota bacterium | reverse complement strand
TCAAGAATTAAAAATTCAAACAACAGTTGATCATCGTGAACCGGGACTCCCCATTCTTCGTCATGATATTTTATATAAAGTGGGTCGTTTGTAGCCCAATTACACCGCGTAATATTTTGCATTTCATTTTTATAGTTAATATTTATTGACTGTAAAATTAGTAATTCTTTTTGTGTTAATAAATCATATCCGGAAAATTCTTACTTTCTTTATTGAAAGTGAAAATGGGGATTTATTTTGATCTGCACAAATCTTATTCATAATATTTATCTTTGAATAGATTAATAATATGAAAGACATTCTATGAAAATTTTGAATTTCAAAGTAAAGCCAGATTCTAAAGTCGATTTATCAAAAATCGACACTTCAAATTCAGGCAGGATAAAATCTAAAGGGGAAGCCAAGAAACTTCTAAAGAAAAATGTGGAAAAGATGATTGAGCTTCAGGATAAACTTTACTCTGAAGATAGATACTCAATGCTATTGATTTTCCAGGCGTTGGATGCAGCCGGGAAAGATGGAACAATCAAACACGTAATGAGCGGACTTAATCCTCAAGGAACTCAAGTTACAAGCTTCAAACAGCCATCTGCCGAAGAGTTAAATCATCATTATCTCTGGAGAGTTAATAATGCTTTGCCGGAACGCGGTCGTATTGGAATTTTTAATCGTTCATACTACGAGGAAGTATTGGTAGTTCGAGTTCATAACCTTCTTGCGACAGAGAAAATTCCTACCGAGCTTATTAATGATAATATTTGGCAAACCCGTTTCAGAGAAATAAATGATTTCGAGAAAAATCTTTATGAGAATGGAACGATAATTCTAAAGTTCTTTCTTCATCTTTCAAAGGATGAGCAAAAACGCCGTTTCCTTGAAAGGATTGATACTCCCTCAAAAAAATGGAAGTTCTCTGAAACTGATTTAAAAGAAAGGGGCTTTTGGAATGACTACCAAAAATATTTTGCCGAAGCTATTTCAGCAACAAGCAAGAAACATGCTCCATGGTTTATAGTCCCTGCGGATGTAAAATGGTTTGCACGTCTTTCAGTTTCTTCAATTATAATCGATACGATGGAAAAGTTAAATCTTAAGTATCCAGAATTGAATAAGCAACAACTTGAAGACTTAAAAATATGCAAAGAGAAATTGGAAAAAGAATAACTCGATGATTTCTTTAATGTCAAAAATTGTTAGTTGTAATATTTATCATCCATTTTCTTTTTCGGCAAATCTTTTCCAGATAAAATAGACCGGTATTCCTAAAAGAACGATTATCATTCCGGGCCATGAATACATAGGCTTAAAAATTAATAGATCAATTGAAATTGCTGAGGCTGCTAAAATATAAAGAGCTGGAACTACCGGGTAACCCCAGGCTTTGTATGGACGCTCGGCATCAGGTCGTTTTTTTCTCAAGAGAAAAATTCCCGCAATAGTAAGAATATAAAAAATCAGAACAGCAAATATTACATAATCAAGCAAATCGCCATACGTCCCCGAAAGACATAGAAGAGAAGCCCAAACAGCTTGCACAACAAGCGCAACACCCGGAACCGAATTTTTGTTTACTGTTCCTATTTTCTTAAAGAATAAATTATCTTTTGCCATGGCGTAATAAACACGTGCTCCGGCAAGTATTAAACCGTTGTTGCATCCAAAAGTTGAAATCATAATTAAGACAGCCATAATTACTACTGCAGGCGCTCCAAATATCATTGAGGATGCTGCTGTAGCAACTCTATCGCTTAATGCAAATTGAATACCCCTGCCAACTACACTTACCCCTTCAGGAGAACCTTTCAAAGGCAGAACTAAAATATAAGCCACATTAGCGCCGATATAAAGAAGGGTTACGATTGCAGTCCCAAGAAACAAACTTAACGGAATATTTCTTTTAGGATTTTTAACTTCTGCTGCGGTAAAGGTAATGTTATTCCAAGCATCGCTTGAAAACAATGAACCAACCATAGCTACTCCAATTGCTGCCAGAAGCATTGAACCTGATAAAGATTCAACAGAAATTATTTTCCCGTTAGAAATATGAGTCCAGCTAGCGTTCCAGAAATTTGAAAAGTTAGCACCGATCGCAGCGGCATTTTCCCCAATAAAAAAGGCGAGAAGAATTAGACCGAACAACGCGACAACTTTTGAAAAGGTAAAAATATTTTGGACAATTTTAGCGGTGCGTACTCCGCGGGTATTAGAAGATGTAAGAACAACTACACTTAATATAGCAAGTACTTGTGCAGCCGATATTTTTAATCCAAATAATGAAATCAAAATATTATTTTCGCTGAACCATGGAATTAGGACGGCGGTGTACTTTGCAAATGCAACAGCAACTGCGGCAATAGTTCCGGTTTGGATTACAAGGAAAAGAGTCCAGCCGTATAAAAATCCAACCAAGGGATTATAAGCTTCGCGGAGATAAACATATTGCCCACCGGCGTGAGGAAGCATTCCTGCAAGCTCGCCGTAACTTAAAGCTGCTGTAATCGTAATAGCGCCTGTAATCAACCATACAAGAAGAAGATATCCTGGTGACCCGACTGTCCTTGCAATATCGGCGCTTACGATAAAAATTCCTGAGCCGATCATCGAGCCAATTACAATCATTGTAGAATCAAGTAAACCAAGCTCCCTTTTAAAATCCTTAGTTTCAGTAAAAGTTGTATCCGGTTTCTCCATACTAATCTTTCATCAAATTTTAAAATGATTTAATAATTTTAACATACAAATTATTTATCAAATGTGATGTTAAATTAAACTGGCAAGAATATTTATAATTAGCGCAAGGATCGCTGTGTTAAAAGCAAAAGAAAGAACACCATGCAATAAAACCAAGCGCCTCATTCTTTTTGAAGTTACTTGAACATCCGAAACCTGGCAGGTCATGCCTACGACAAAGGAAAAGTAAGAAAAGTCCATATAATCCGGTTCCCTATCCCCGGGAAAATCCAATCCCCCGTCATTGTTTTTTTTGTCATAAATACTTTTATCGCCGTAATAATTATGGGCATATCTAAGAGCAAATAAAGTATGAATTAAAAACCAGGAACAAATTACAGAAGCAATAGCGAGAGAAATGTGAAACGTTAGTTCACTAGCCGGAAGACCTTTGCTTGAGCCGAGGACAAAGCCGACGGCGAAAAGACTGATACAAGCCGCAATTATAACTAAAGAAAAAATTGTAGTACGGCTTGAATCCTGCTTCTTTGCGGTTAGCCTAATTTGATGTATTTCTGTAGTAGATATTGAAATCCAGCTTAAGATCAAAGTAATAACGGCAAAAACATCCCAACATAATGTGATCAGGTTTGGAATAGACAGAAATCTTTGAAATATAAATAAGAATAGAAGTGATATCAA
>JAJYSI010000447.1 GCA_021793635.1 Bacteroidota bacterium | reverse complement strand
CGCTTGAAACTTCTCTCTTAAGTCGTACTCATCCGTGGGGATGATCGCTAAATAGAGTGTCGGCACCTTCCATCCCTCCACTTTCCAACCGCAAATCTTGTGAGGACACTAGCTCTAAAAATTCTGCTACTCCATCCTGATCATTAGATCTTTGCATTACTAAATCTGCCATTCGCTTTATCTCCGCCACAGAATTGGACTAAGCAATTTTTACTGCCTTAGTTTCAAAAAGACTGACATCGTTATACCAATCACCAATAACTGCACTCTCTTCAGGTACTACTTTTAAATAATTAATCAGTTTTTGAAGTCCTTTACCTTTGCTGCTACCCTGACGCCGGAGTTCTAGATTATAAATACCTTCATGACTTTGAGATTTGAAATAAGAAGCGCTTAATCCTAATGAATGCGGGAAACTCATTTTATCTTTCACATATTTTAAGTTGTCTTTATAATCGCTTGCAAAAACAACTTCTAAAGTTTCTTTGCTATAATTTTTATAAGAATCGACTTCCTCATATTTAGCGCCGAACTTATCCATAATCCGGGGAATTATTGAATTATTTTCGGTATAATAAATTGCATCAGCATGGCAAAGCGCAATATTTAGAAGAAATTTATCTGCCAAGTATATAGCCTTTTTTATATATTTTTCTTTTACAAAAGATTCAAAAATAATCTTCCCTTCCGGATGACTTTTTATCATACAGCCATCGAGTGATATCAAAGGAATTTTAAGATCTAATTCTTCCGCAAAATGGATCAATGCAGAATGCAGTCTTCCTGAAGCAAATGAAAACTGGACTTCATGCTTAATAAGCTCGTGTATTAATTTCTTGGATTCATCGCCAATTAATGCCTGGTGATTCAGCAAAGTGCCGTCAAGATCAGATACTATTAATCTTATTTTTTTTAGTCTATTTTTATCGATCATTATTATTCTAATTACTTCCTAGCAGTATTTAGGCTTTTAATTTAGTTGAGCGATGCGGCTTCTTTCCGTTTGTTTGATTAGAATAATAGTAATAATACTTGTAATATGATCCGTAGCCGCTCTTGTAAGTAAAGTTATTCAAAACGGCGCCGATAAAAGAAGAACCTCCGTTTTTAATCAGTTCAACTGATTTAGTCATCAAATCAAATTCAGTCAGTTCAGCTGAAACTACTAACAGAGTAGCGTCCACAAGAGTTGAAAGTATTTCGGAATCCGTCACTGCAACAATCGGTGCAGAATCAAGTATAACCACATCAAAACGTTTTCGCATTTCAGCCAAAAAATCCTGCATTGGTTTTGATTCAATCATTTCAGACGGATTAGGTGGAATTGTTCCGGAAGTTACATAACTTAAATTATTTAATCCGGTAGGACGAATGATTTCATCCAACTTTGCTTGGCCAAAAAGATAATCTATTACTCCGGGAAATTTATCTGCCTTAAAAATCGAGTGCACCCTTGGTTTCCTTAAATCAGCATCAAGAAGTAAAGTTTTTTTATTTGATTGCGCAAATGTGCCGGCTAAGTTTAATGCAACTGTTGATTTACCTTCCGACGGCGCTGAAGATGTTACAAGAATCGTTTTAAGCGCTTCGCTTCCGATTTTAGAATATTGAATTCTGGTACGTAAAGCTCTAAACGCTTCACTTGGTATTGAATCCGGTTTCTTTGAAACTATAAATTCAAAGTCTTTATTGCCGTTAACACCCAAGCCCTCTATCTGCGGTATCCAAGCAAGTACATTGATATTTCTGTTCTGAATATCTTCAGGAGTTTTTATTGTATTATCAAAATAATTTTTAATAAAGACAAAACCGAAAGAAAGACCGGCGCCAATGACAAATCCTATCAGAACAATTAGTTTACGATTAGGCTTATCCGGAGTATGCGCTCTAATTGCTTTATCAACAATAAAAACATTTCCCGGCTGCGACTGCTCATTGATTAACGCTTCCTGATATTTTTCTTCAAGCAAAGAATACAACTTTTCGTCTGCCAATCTATTTCTTTCAAGACGTGCATATTCAATTGAAGTTTCAGGCAACTTATTAAACTGAACGTCAAATTTCGCAATTATTTTATTTAATTCGTCAAGCTGTATTGACAATGATTTTGATTTAACGGAAGCTTCGAGAATCTTTTGAGTTAAATCTTTGATCTCATCCGGATTACTGGCGAACAATCCTTTTTTTAATATATCAACTTTTTCATTTAGTTTCTCTTTTAGAACCGCCATTTGATCATCATATTGTTTGATCATTGCAGACTTATCGATCTGTGAATTATCCGTTAAAGCTAAGTCTTTATTAACTTGCAATTTTGCTAAACCTTCCTGTAATGCCTGAAAATAAGATTGGGAAGCTAAGCTTTCGAGATATGCCGCAACCCGGGGATTTTGCTGTACAAGCTCTTCCTTTAGCTGGCTCAACACTTTAATAGTACCGGCGAAGTCAATTTTAACATCATCTCTTTGAGCTTCAAAATCAGCCATCTGTTTAATCAACGAAGTTGATTGTGCATCAAGAGCAATTATACCGTTTTTAGCCTGAAAAATACTTAAAGCGTCTTCCGATTTTAATAAATCAGCTTGTTTTTCTGTAGATTGTTCTGCCAGAAAATTTTTGACTATAGTTAATTGATTACGGTTTGCTTCAAGATTAAAATTTTTATATGCATGAGCATATAGATTAGCAATAAGCTCTGCTTCATAAGGCGAAGGAGATTCCACAGAAATATCGACTATATCAATACCCCTCTTTTGTTCGATAGTAACAGCGGCTTTTAGCAGGTCGGCTATTGCCCTTTTAGATAATAATTCTTTTGGCTGAGATTTAAAGTTATGGTTTAATATAATATAGAAACTATCAGGAGAAACTGTTTTAAAGGAGTCTATTAATGCTTGGGCAACATTATACCTAACACTATTGCTTTTCATTACTTCAATTTCAGTTGATATAAACCGGTCATCGGTAAAACTCTGCAAATCAGGCATAAGGGAAGAAGACAAGAGACTACCCTGCGGTTTAGAAATTTTTAATGATGTAGTGGATTTATAAATATTAACTGCACTAACTGCATAAATAATTGCAGCTAGAGTAGCAGCAACCACAATTATTATAATTGGTAATAGGTTATTTCTAACTAAATTTATATAATCTTTAAGAGACGCGCTGCTTTCCATATTATCGCTATTAGAATTATTACCGGAGCCGCTATTATTAAATTCCATTAAAATTTTCCCTTACTTTTTCACAATTAAATAAACAAGCGTTGCAATTGATATCAGCGTAGAAACTGTAGTGACAATTATTGAAAAATAATTGCTAAAGTATAGTCTCGGTTCGCCTGTAACTAAAAGAATATCTCCCGGCATTAACTTTGGGACTCTAGCCG
>JAJYSI010000446.1 GCA_021793635.1 Bacteroidota bacterium | reverse complement strand
CATTTACTAAATCTTGGGGAGTAAAACTTTCCGCATCACGAACATTCATACGTTCTTTAATTGTCCTTGCCATACGCGCCATTCCGATGTTGAATTGCTGTGCAAGTTGTTCTCCAACAGTTTTGATTCTTCTATTACCCAAATGATCGATATCATCAACCGTCTCATTCCCGTTTCTAAGCTTGATAATATATTTCATAATTGAAATAATATCTTCAATTGTTAGAACCGTAGTAGTTTCGGGAATGGTAAGCTTCAGTTTGTCGTTCATTCTATGTCGACCAACATCGCCAAGGTCATATCTTTTATCATTAAAGAACAATTTTTCAATTAAAGCCGAAGCAGTTTCCATATCCGGAGCTTCACCAGAACGTAGTTGGCGATAAATCGCGTATAGAGCTTCTTCCTTAGTATTAGAAGTATCTTTTCTTAAAGTATTTACAATCAAATCATTATCAGATGAAGTTTCGGAGTTTAAAAACTTCAGTTTTTCTACTTCGGCTTCCTTTAGGCGTTCAACATCTTCTTCCGAGAGAATGCTGTCTTTTGTAAGAAAAATTTCACCCGTAGACATATCAAAAACATCGCTGGCAATGACTCTGCCAATGTAATTTTCAATTTTAACTTTTTTTACGGTTATTTCTTCGACAAGATCAAAGAGGTTCAAAATTTCTTCGTCGCTTGCATAACCAAGAGCACGTAAAAGCGTTGTAGCAGGGAATTTTTTTCTTCTGTCGATATAAACATACATTACATAATTAATATCGGTAGCAAATTCGACCCATGAGCCTCTAAGCGGAATAATTCTGGCAGAATAAATAGGAGTTCCGTTGGGATGCACTGTTTGTGCAAAAGCAACGCCAGGTGAGCGATGTAGTTGAGAAACAACAACTCTTTCTGCACCGTTAATTACGAAGGTTCCTTTTTCCGTCATAAACGGAAGATTGCCGAGATAAACTTCCTGTTCAACACTATTTACAAATTCTTGAGTTTCGGCATCTTTTGTTGAAAGTCGAAGTTTTCCTTTTAAGGGAGCAGCAAATGTTAAACCTCTTTCCAGACATTCGACAACAGAGAAACGCGGCTTTTCGATATAATATTCGATAAAATCGAGCCTATAGTTTTCTTTATTATCAAAAATAGGAAAATTTGCCGTAAAAACTTGTTGCAAGCCTTTGCTTTCCCGCTTGCTAGGCGGTGTTTTTAGCTGAATAAATTCCTCAAAAGCAGCGGTTTGAATATTTAACAAATCGGGTGGTTCTACGACAGAAGGAATTTTGCCAAAGGAGATTCTTTTACTATCCAATTTTAAGCCTCCAATTAATTTTCAATTTCTTTAACTTACCAATCCAGTCTTGATCAGCGATGTCTAAATATAAAAAGCGATAAGGCGGATTTCTCCGGCTTATCACTCCACAAAAAAGTTAATTTTCGTTAAATTAAATTACTTTACTTCTACAGTAGCGCCAGCTTCTTCAAACTCTTTTTTAAGTTTTTCAGCTTCATCTTTAGAAATGGCTTCCTTAACAGTTTTTGGGGCGCCGTCTACAAGATCTTTAGCTTCTTTTAGACCTAAACCAGTATGAGCTCTAACGACTTTAATGACGTTGATTTTTTTCTCGCCTGCAGCTTTAAGAATTACATCAAATTCTGTTTTTTCTTCAACAGGTGCAGCGGCGGCGGCTGGACCTGCACCACCGGCCATCATGACCGGAGCTGATGCGGTAACGCCGAATTCTTCTTCAAGCGCTTTTTTTAAAGCGGAAGCTTCTACAAGTGATAATCCCTTTATTTTCTCTACAATTTCAGCAACTTTCTCTGACATTTTTTTCTCCTACTAATTTTATTTCTTGTTTAAAATTTTTAATTATGCTGCTTGCTTCTTGGATATTTCGTCAATGACACTAACCAAATCTCTCATAACAGCGTTAATTGCACCAACGATACCGGAAGCAGGTGAGTTTATACTACCTAAAATTCCTGCTATTATTTCTCCCTTTGTAGGAAGCTTTGCCAATTCGTCTAATTGACTACCGCTAAAAAATTGGTCTTCAATATAGCACGCTTTTAATGCTAATTTTTGTTTTTCATCAAAATATTTTTTGATAATCTTTGCAGGAGCTACGGGGTTTTCCGAAGTAAAAGCATATCCCGCCATTCCGACTAAATGATCTTCCAACTGAGTATATTTCCCGGTTTCTTTGATGGCTCTAATAAATAAAGTATTTTTAATTACCTTATAATTAACACCTTCCTTACGGAAATCATTACGTATTGCGCTGATATCAGCTACATTGATTCCCTTGAAATCAGTAACATAAACAGCGGTAGATTTTTCGATCATTTCCTTAACACCGGAAACAATCTCTGATTTTTCATTCTTGTTCATATTTTTCCATACTAGATTTTGATTAATCGAGTCGGTCCCAGATTAACTGGGACAAGTTTGAAGCTATTTTTTTGAGTGCGTAAACTTTTTATAATTACTAATAAGCCACTTCATCTTTAGTAATTTTTAATCCAGGGCCCATTGTACTCGACAAAAAAAGGCTTCTAATATACTGTCCTTTTGCCGAGGAAGGTTTCATTTTAATAATTGTGTTCAAAAAAGCTTTTGTGTTTTCCACTAACTTGTCTGATTCGAAATTTAATTTTCCCAAAGACGTATGTACAATTCCTGCTTTTTCAACTCTAAATTCTATTTTACCAGCTTTAACTTCTTTTACTGCCTTAGCAACATCATTAGTAACGGTACCACTTTTGGGGTTTGGCATCAAGCCTTTAGGACCAAGCACTCTGCCAAGCTTTCCCAGCTCAGACATTGTATCAGGCATTGCGATGATAACATCAGTATCAGCCCAACCGCCTTTTATTTTTTCAAGATAATCTTCAAAGCCGGCATAATCAGCTCCGGCATCCAATGCTTCCTGTGCTTTTGATCCTTTTGCGATTACCAAAACTTTAACTTCCTTTCCCGTTCCGTTTGGAAGAGAAACCGTACCTCTAATCATTTGGTCGGCATGACGGGGATCCACTCCTAATCTTATTGCACAATCCAACGTTTCAACAAATTTTACTTTAGAATTTTCCTTCAACAACTTCACGGCTTCTTCTATAGTATATTCTTTCTCTGTGTTTACTGATTTTGATAACACGCTATTTCTTTTCGACTTTTGCATTGCTCTAATTCCTTTTAAACTTTTCCATTATTTGAATTTATTAATCTTCAACAGTTATACCCATACTTCTGGCAGTTCCAGCTACCATACTCATGGCATGGTCAATATCAAAAGCATTTAAATCAGGCATCTTTGTTTGAGCAATTTCTTTAACCTGAGCTTTTGAAACCTTTGCAACTTTATTTCTATGGGGTTCGGCAGAACCTTTTTCAACT
>JAJYSI010000445.1 GCA_021793635.1 Bacteroidota bacterium | reverse complement strand
TATCCTGAAAGGATGCATTGATTTGCACTGCAGCGTTTTTGCGTTCTTTTATTGCGATTCGCAAAGCCTCGTTTACTTTTGAAAGAGCGGCAGTCCTTTCTATTACTCTTTTTTCAAGCTCTTCTTTTGTCCTTTCAAGAGCTTCAAGACTAAACTTTCGCTGGGTGCTGTCCCTAACTATTGCTAAGCCTCCGACAACCTTTTTATCTACATCAAGCAAAGGAGAGTAATATGCCTCAAAGTATCCTTCCTTCCCCGTTTCCGGTATGTAAAACCAACGGTCTTTTGCAATAACATAATTCCCTTTTAAAGTTTCATAATAATATTTATCCTCGCCTATATCTTTTAAGAATGGCAATATTTCAAACGCATTTCTACCAAGAGTTTTGGATTTGCTTATTCCCATTATAGACTCCATTCCCGGGTTCCATAAAGTAAACCGGCATTGATCGTCAAATGCAATTATTCCGTCTATGCTGCTGTTTAATAATCTGTCTGAGAATTCCATCTCCCGTCGAATCGCCGCTTCAATTTTTTTCCTTTCAGATATTTCTCTCTCCAAAATGTAGAATACGGTTAGAAAAATTATGCAGCTTACAAGTGTTCCGACGATAATGGTAATAAAGGTATTTTTAACATTCGATACAAGCAGTTGATCTTTGGACTGAAGCAGGTTATACTCTTCCGATTCTATCCTGGCAATCTGCCGGTATATTTCATTCATATATTCTCTGCCGGTCTTTTGCTTTAACCTTTCGGCAGCTTCGCCGAAGCCTTTTTTCAGCCGCACCTGAATTGTAGATTGAAGACTGCGGAACCGGTCCATTATCAATGTATCAAGCTTATTTAATCTTCTAATTTGTCCTGAGTTATTTTTTAAAAGAATTTTTAGGCTGCTTATATCGAGCTTTACGTTATTGATGCCTCTGTAAAATGGTTCCAGATATGATTCGTCGTTTGTTATAAGGAATGATCTTTGTCCCTCTTCAGCGCTTACTATTTGAGCAAGCACATCTTCGGTGGTGTTAAGTATATTGTAAGAATTTGCTCTCCATTCCGCAGTCTCGAATACTTCGTTAATGTTTCTGTAAGATACTACTCCTATTCCGATTATTAAAATCAGGATAAATAATAATCCGAGCTTTGCAGAATTTATTTCTCTAAAGAAAGTAGGCATATTCGTCAATCTTTATTATATCAAATTTATTTTTCTAACAGTAATCATTAATATAATTATAAAGATATAAATGTTTTGAAACCGGAAAAGCTTTTTAACAGCAGCAGTTGGATTTTTCTTTATAACATATTAAGAATAATATTTAATAAATACCATGCTGGATTTTGTTAATATAAGATAATTATCCCCCATTCAAGCAACGTGAAAAATAAACCGTGAACTTAAAGCATAATAAGTTTAAATGCTAATAAAATTTACAACATTAAAATAAATTAATTTGTTTTAAAACATGGATTTTTTTTGTCACGATTCAAAATTTTTCTTATGTTAACCGTAAATCTTAAAATATTTGATTAGTATATTTTAGACAATAATTTAATTGGTTAAAAGCAGAAATTTCGGTTACATTCAACCTCGTGTTTTGCGGAAAACCTATCGCCCTTATTAAATAATTGTTAAATCTAAAAATTTACTTGATTGCAAATGAAGATGAGTAAATATTTGCACTCAAAAAATTATAACAATTTTTAATCTTGAACTACGTTCAAATTAATAAATCAATAATCCCAAAAACAAAATCCAGGAGAAAAAATGAAGTTAATGGCTACTAAGCTTTTTTCTTTTGCGGTTATAGTCTTACTATTCTTGGCAAGCAATTCTTTGTTTGCACAAGGCGTAACTACGGCTGCAATACACGGTACAATTACGGACGAAAAGGGTAATGCGCTTCCCTCAGCAACAGTAATTGCAGTGCATAATCCAACCGGAACTCAATATGGAACTACTGCTAGAATTGACGGCAATTATAACATATTGGGTTTAAGGGTCGGAGGTCCTTACACAATAACAGTCTCTTATGTCGGCTACGAAACCCAGAAAAAAGAGAATGTATTTTTAACTTTAGGGCAGAACTTAAAATTAGATTTTAAGCTAACCACTTCCGCAGTTAAACTTTCAGAAGTAACTGTGGTTGGTCAGCGCAGTTCAATTATAAGCAGTTCAAGAACCGGTGCGTTCCAGAACGTATCTGCAAAACAAATGGAAGAGCTGCCTACAATCAGCAGAACATTCCAGAACTTTGCAAAACTCTCGCCGTTCTTCAGCGGAACAAATATGCAGGCTGCCGGCAGGAACAACAGATATAATAATATTCAGATAGACGGAACTCAGTACAATGATTTATTTGGTTTAGGTTCATCCGGAACGCCTGGCGGACAAACAGGCGCCAATCCTATAAGTATGGACGCTATCCAGGCGTTTCAGGTAGTCATCGCTCCTTATGATGTTAGATACGGCGGCTTTACCGGCGGCGGAATAAATGCTATTACACGCAGCGGTACCAACGCATTCGAAGGTTCAGTTTATGGCTATGGCAGAAACCAGGATTTAGTTGGTCTTAGCCCTACTCCGCAAAAAACAAGATATGCAAATTTCACCGATGATCAATACGGCTTCCGTTTAGGCGGTCCGGTTGTAAAAGATAAGCTTTTCTTTTTTACCAACGTTGAACTAACACAGCATACTGTACCATTGTCGAATGCTTCTTTAGGAGAGAATCCGTTAGCACAGGCATGGTCTGACAGCTTATCCAGTATCCTTGCTGCACACGGTCTTAATGCGGGCAGCTATGCAAGTACAGATGTTAATCAACCAAGCACTAAATTTTTCCTACGTTTCGATTATAATATTGACGAGAACAATAAGCTCACAATACGGAACAATTTTGTCCATTCTTACCAGGACAATTTAAATGACCGTACAACAACTAATGCGTTAAGTTTCGATACTTATAATTACAGAATAACCAACAATACCAATTCTACAGTATTACAATTAAACAGTACGCTCGGCAATACAATGTCGAATGAATTGATCTTAGGTTATACTAAAATCAGCGATGATAGAGGTCCAACACTTACGCCGTCGCCGGAAATTAACGTTGTAATGCCGGGAGGATTTACATTATACGCCGGAACAGATAGATATTCATCTGCTAACAGCCTTAATCAGAATATTTTTGAATTTACTGATAACTTCACTTATATAAACGGAAACCACACTTTTACATTCGGAACTCATAACGAATTCTTCTCATTCAAGAATTTGTTTATACGTTCATACTGGGGATATTATCAGTACAAAGTAAATTATCTTTCTGAACTTAATCTAGATAAACCATCATGGTACCAGAGAGTCTATTCAATAACTTCAGATCAGCAGCCT
>JAJYSI010000444.1 GCA_021793635.1 Bacteroidota bacterium | reverse complement strand
CCCCGTTCTCGCACCATTTTTTTTATAACACCTAAAAGTTTTACGAGGTTAATTTGGAACTTAAGATTAATGATTTATCTATTTCAGAAAGAGAAGTTGAAGTCACCTTCCCTTATGAAGAAATAAAAAGCCAGCTTGAAAGCGAAATACTTAAACAAACAAAGAAAATTCAGTTGCCCGGATTCCGCAAAGGAAAAGTTCCGGTTAACATGCTAAAAAAAATGTACGGGGATTCTTTAGAATTTGAAGCCTCTGAAAAAATAGCGAGCGACAAATTTTATTCTATTTCTAAAGAAAAGCACCTTCACCCTATAGGCCAACCAACAATTACCGATTTAAAATTTAATCCCGGAGAAAATCTTTTCTTCAAAGTGAAATATGATGTTATACCCGAACTTGAAGTTAAAGATTATACCGGTTTGGAAATCGAAATCCCCCACCTTCAAGTAAAAGATGAGATGATTGAAACTGAAATTCAAAATATCTTAAAGTCTAACAGCACAAACGAGCCGGCAGAAGTAGTAGGCGAAGGGAAAAATTATTTACTTGATGTTGAGTTTAAAAGAGTGGATGATAAAGGAGAACCATACCCCGGATCGGCTTCGGAAAACCTTACGATAGATTTATCTAATGAGAGAGTGCAGAAAGAAATAATAGAAAACTAGGCGGGAAAGAAAACCGGCGAAACATTTAGCTTTACTTTTACAGATGAAAGAGTTGAAAAGAAGGAGGACAATGAAGATCAAAAAATCCCCGAGACATTTAATTACACCGCACTTATTAAAGGGATTAAGAAGATCGTCTTACCGGAACTTACCGAAGAGCTCGTAAAAAAGGTAACTAATGATAAGGCATCAAGCGAAAAAGAGATGCGCGAACAAATTAGAATCGACTATCAAAATTATTATGATGAACAGGAAGAAAATTTAACCATCGACAAATTAATTGACCAAATAGTTAAGAATAATGATTTTGTAGCGCCAAAAAGCATGGTTGCAAGCTTTCTTGAAGACAACCTTAAGAAAGAAGAAGAAGAATCAAAGAAACGCGGTTATAAGAGATTTGATAAGAAAGCTGCAGAACCCCGATTTCGGAAATTTGCAGAGCTTGAAGTCAAATGGTTTTTAATCGGCGAAGCAATTAAAAAGAAAGAAAACATAACTGTATCCGAAGAAGAAATAAAAGATTTAGCGACAGCAGATGCTGAAAAAACAGGGATAGCATTAGATAAATTAATTTCATATTACAAGACTTCGAACTATTTAGAGAAATTGACCAATAAGAAATTATTTACCTATCTTAAAGAGAAAAACAACATCAAAAAAGTTGAACCAGATAAACTTTCAAAAACTGAAGAGAAAGATTCGATATGAAAAATAAATTTGAAATATTCAACCAATTGGTTCCATACGTTATTGAACAAACAGGACGCGGCGAAAGGGGCATGGATATTTACTCCAGACTTCTTCGCGAGAGAATTATATTTATCGGTACACCCATAGACGACCATATTGCCAGCTTAACAATTGCGCAATTAATTTTTCTTGAAGCAGAAGATTCTGAGAAGGATATTAATTTATATATCAATTCGCCGGGCGGAAGCGTAAGCGCAGGCTTAGCAATATATGATACTATGAAATATGTAAAGCCCGACGTAGCTACAATTTGCGTAGGAATGGCAGCAAGCATGGGTGCAGTCCTTCTTGCAGGAGGAGCAGCCGGAAAACGTTCTTCACTGCCAAACTCAAGGATTATGATTCATCAGCCTTGGGTTGGTGGTTTACAGGGTCAAACAACAGACATAGAAATTCATGCTAAAGAAATGATTAAAACAAGAGATACACTATATACTATTTTAGCTAATCACACCGGAAAAACATACGATCAAATTGCAAAGGACTGCGATAGAGATTACTTTCTGTCATCTGAAGAAGCAAAAGAATATAAACTGATCGATAATGTTTTAGAAAAACGAATTCCACTCGATAAATAATAAAATCATTATAAAAGCGCTTAAAATAAAAACGTCAAACAGAAATGTTTGACGTTTTTATTATTTTCACCGGTTTGTTAGCGGCAAATTATGGATGGGAAGCGAAGCTTCCTTAGATCACCTTCCCAATCTGCCTCGGCAGAGATGTTGAAACTTCTGATAACTGAATAGCTCACTGCTGTCCAAAATAATTTTAGAATTTATAGTAACCTGCGATATTATTATTTTATATAATGCAATATAGAACAATCCATCATATTTCGTCCATATGCATTTAGCTCAGCAAGAATCTAAGAGCCACATAGTTGCGACACAAAGACAGATGACATTCTTTTGATACTGTTCTTCTATAAATAATTTATATGTCGCTCCTCCGGAGTTTTGTTCTTTTTTTATCTTTTTCTACTAATATGTCACCGCTCTGCGGTTCTGACACTTTTGCGGGACATACCACATTTGCGGAGCCTGCTACGTTTGCGTGGAATCAATAATTATGAGAGCTATTCATGTTTTGCAATCTTGTGTTCCACATAATGGATTGTGTTATTAAATTGCATCATATTTTATAATTATATCAAAAAAAAACCAGCGGGACGAAACATTAATAAGCAATACCATATTCAAATTAACATTTATATACGAACAAGAATTTATATCATTACAAAAACGGCATTTGAGAAACCGATGAATCGGTTAAAAGGCATTCTTTTCATTTCTTTTACCCACGAATAAAATTCGTGGGCTGCTTTTTTTTCCTTTATTTGATTTACTAATAATTATAATTGTAACAATTGCGTTGAGTTAATATAGGGTAGTTCTAAAAACTATCTTTTATAAAATTTTAGCGCAAAGAAAACGCGATGTTCGCAGAGAACCCTGAATACCGAGAGTGTTGCAGAACTATTCTATTTAGTCACAAACGTAAAGAGACCTCTAAAGAGATTATCCGGCACCTGCCTCCGGCCGTCCGTCTTACCTACTGACAAGCAGGTTCGCTTTCTTTGTCAACCTATTTCAGGACAAGACACTCGTTACTCGTCACTAGCCTACTAATTACTGAATAGCACTGTGTTTAGAAACAATTCAAATCATCTCTTATTTTTTTAGATTATTACCGAAATTCCTCCATTAAATGCGAGTGAATTTTATTCCCTCAAAACTTTAACGCGAATTTCAGACCGCTTATATTTTATTATCTACAAATAAAAATGGAAAGCATTTATGATCGGAACGAGATTCACCGAATTTATCCCCGGTAATCAAGGCAAAAGTGAATTTGAGAATCTATTAAAAATATTTTTGCAACTGCTTACTATAACTTCCGGAGATGTTTCTGAAGCATTAAATTGGTTGAACCAGCTTGACCAGCAATATAAATTGACCGGCGATAATTATGGTATAGGTAATT
>JAJYSI010000443.1 GCA_021793635.1 Bacteroidota bacterium | reverse complement strand
GTTGTTTTATAGGCGGTAATATCGCCGAAAACTCCGGAGGGACTCGCGCTGTTAAATACGGTGTTGTCAAAGATCAGGTTCTCAATCTAGAAATCGTTTTACCCAACGGCGAGATTCTCTGGACAGGAGCCAACACCATAAAAAATGCAACCGGCTACAATTTGACGCAGCTCATCGTCGGCTCGGAAGGGACACTCGCCGTCGTCACCAAAATTGTTTTAAAACTCATCAAAGCCCCCACCAAAGATTTATTGGTTTTTGTGCCTTTTCAATCTCCTGAAGAGGCAGCCACCGCTGTTCACAAAATATTTATGGCCGGATATGTTCCTTCAACTTTGGAGTTTATGGAACGAAAGGCCATTGAAATCGCACAAGAATTTATCGGCAAAACCCCAATCAAATTAGAAGACAGCACCCAAGCGGCACTCTTGATTGAAGTCGACGGAACAAGTGATGATGAGTTGATGGATCAAATGGAAGGGATTGTCGGTGTTCTAGACCAATTTCAAACCGGAGAAATCCTTTTCGCCGATACTTCTGCTCATAAAGAGGCTTTATGGAAGGTGCGCCGTGTGATGGGAGAAGCAGCAAAAGGTTCGTCTATTTATAAGGAAGAAGACGCTGTTGTGCCACGAGCCAAAATCCCTTTACTTTTTAATAAAGTCAAAGGACTGGACAAAGAATATGGCTTAAATACCATTGTTTATGGGCATGCCGGTGACGGTAATTTACACATCAATATTGTCAAGAATGATATGTCTGATGAAAAATGGGAAAAAGCCGTTCCCGAGGCTATTCGAAAATTATTTACATATGCTCACAGCCTCGGAGGTACTATTAGTGGAGAGCACGGTATCGGCTACGTTCAAAAAGATTATATCGACACTGTTTTTTCAAAAACTGCTCTTCGATTACAACAAGAAATCAAAAATATTTTTGATCCCAATAATATTTTAAACCCGGGAAAGATTTTAAAATAACGCTCTTTTATACAACTAGTCCATCAAAAAGATTAGCGCTTTAAGACTTCTCTCAAAATTATTGCAAATACCATGAGCAATGCAAGAGGATTCGTTATCTTTGCCCAACTTATAAGGAAATAAGAAAAAATAGGTTTATGAACTTACATGAATATCAAGCAAAATCAATTTTAAGTGATTTTGGCGTACGCATTCAACGAGGAATTGTAGCCACTACTCCTGAAGAAGCTGTAGAAGCTGCAAAGAAATTAACTGAAGAAACCGGAACCGGATGGCACATTGTAAAAGCACAAGTTCACGCTGGTGGTCGTGGAAAAGGAGGCGGTGTTAAACTAGCAAAAAACTTACAAGAGGTTAAAGATCTTGCCGGTCAAATTATCGGAATGAACTTAGTCACACCTCAAACGCCACCAGAAGGTAAAAAGGTACACCAAGTCATGATAGGCGAGGATGTCTATTATCCCGGAGAAAGCGAAACAGAAGAATATTATATGTCTGTTCTTCTTAATCGTGGAACCGGAAAAACTATGATCATGTATTCTCCTGAAGGCGGGATGGATATCGAAACCGTAGCTAAAGAAACACCAGAAAAAGTATTTACGGAAGAAATTGACCCTGCTGTTGGTTTATTGCCTTTCCAAGCCCGTCGAATTGCTTTCAACTTAGGGTTGAGCGGTCCTGCTTTTAAAGACATGACTAAATTTGTCGGTCAATTGTATAACGCTTACGAAAAATCTGATTCATCTCTTTTTGAAATCAACCCGGTTTTAAAAACAAGTGACAATAAAATTCTAGCTGTTGACGCTAAAGTAACTTTAGACGACAATGCGCTTTTCCGTCATAAAGACTACGCTGCAATGCGTGATGAACGTGAAGAAAATCCTGTTGAAGTAGAAGCCGGAAAAGCCGGCCTCAACTATGTTGACCTCGACGGGAATGTAGGTTGTATGGTAAACGGCGCAGGCCTTGCCATGGCTACTATGGATTTGATTAAACAAGCCGGAGGGAACCCTGCCAACTTCCTTGATGTTGGAGGTACCGCAGACGCCGCTCGTGTTGAAAAAGCTTTTGATTTAATCCTTCAAGACAGCAATGTCGAAGCCATCTTAATCAATATCTTTGGTGGTATTGTGCGTTGTGATCGTGTTGCCCAAGGCGTCATCGATGCCTATAAAAACATGGGAGACCGCATCAATGTTCCGATTATTGTTCGACTACAAGGAACAAATGCCGAAGAAGCCAAGAAAATGATTGACGAAAGCGGACTAAACGTAGAAAGCGCTGTAGCTTTCCAAGAAGCCGCCGATAAAGTTCAAAAGGTTTTAGCTTAATAGCAAAGCAAGCAGACCTTACATCAAATAAAAATCCCGTTCAGAAATGAGCGGGATTTTTTGCTTTTAGATATTTAAACAATATATACTCAGCCCGTTTACTCTCCTTTGCTTTTAGGGATTCGAGGGCGCTTTGAGTGATTTCCTTTGTTCTTAAATTTTGGATTGTTTTTCGGTTTAGACGCATATTTCTTTTTATATGGCGCCTTTCCCTTTCCGGGAGCCGGTTTAGGTCCACGAAGACGAATGATAAGTCCATCTAAAAAATTACGTAAAAACTGATCCCCACACTCCACATATTTCGGGTGATCTTCTCGCCTAAATATAGCCCCGAGCTCGCTCTCTGTCACCTTAAATCCTTTTAAAGCACATATATCAACAATATCCTTGTTGGTCAATTTATGCGCTACGCGCAGTTTTTTAAAGATATCATTATTGGTAAGTGCCATAATACAGGATTAAACCACAAATCTAAGCCTTTCCGCAAATTTTAGGCCGGCAAAATGCAATTATGTCTACACAAACATTTTAATAATGTCTTTTTGTCATGTTTTATTTGTTTTTTAATGTCATTTTGTCATTTATAATTATTGGCATTTGATTTGACTATAGATATAGTGAATTTAAAAAACAATAGAATAACTTTTAAAACCTTATATTATGAACTTAGTAAGAAGAGATAATTGGTTACCATCAGTATTTGACGATATACTTAACAGCGATTGGCTAGGACAAAATGATCGTATCAGCCATATCGGAACCAGTATTCCGGCTGTAAATGTCAAAGAAAACAACGACAATTTTAATGTAGAAGTTGCTGCACCGGGAATGAAAAAAGATGATTTCAAAATCGAATTGGACAATAATTTATTGACCATTTCTTCAGAAATCAAAGAAGAACACCATAGCGAAAATAAAGAGGAAAAATTCACACGACGTGAGTTTAGCTACAGTTCTTTTAAGCGTTCTTTCAATCTGCCGGAGAGTATTGACAGCACAAAAATAGAAGCTAATTATGTTGATGGCGTTCTAAAAATAACACTACCAAAACGCGAAGAAGCAAAAGTGCAACCCAAACGTTTAATTGAAATTGGTTAAGGTTAAGTTTTAAATTTTG
>JAJYSI010000442.1 GCA_021793635.1 Bacteroidota bacterium | reverse complement strand
AACGCTTCTTCCATCCGGATCAATAAACTTCACCGGATTCAACAAGGTATAATTATACGGACTCCATCCGGGATAATCCTCGGCTAATGGATCCACACTCAACCAAAAACTCCATTTCGGATTCAAGTACCTTGCGCCGTAGTAATAATTCCCCGTTTCATCATCCAATTCTTTCGCATTAAATTTATATGGAGAATTGTTGGAGTTTTTATGCTCTTCAACCAAAGTTTCTCCGAAAGGAAGATATTCCAGGTGTTGAGAAATTTCTCCTGATAAATTACTAATATAACTTGAAGAGCCAAGGTGGTCGGGATGAAACCAATATTTTAATTCTTCTCTCCGATAAGAACTTCCACAAGTCTTTCCAAGTGGCGTGAAGGGTTGAGATAAATTCAATTGTTTTTCAAAATAAGTATAGTCGTCTTGTAAGACCGCTCCTGCTTGAGAAACTATTTGAGCCATCTGAGAAGTTTCTGTTGCTGTAGGAAAATCGGAATTACAGATGTTATATCCTACCGTATTTCCTCGACCAATAACACTGGCGATTCGTTCACTGCCCAAATAATAGTGATTCGTATAGGTAGCCATACTTTTATCTTGGATCTTTTTCAAAGGTTTTACCGTCACCAACCCACTCGGGTAAACAAAACTCTCTAATCGAGCTGTAAAACCGGCGGTATTGGCACTGTAAAAAGCATTTAGATTGCCCGGCACATAGCGCACCACCCGCTCGCCCGAGGCATCGTAAGTGTAACTCGCAATTTCCGGCATTTTAGAATCGTTGTCCGGTGCAAGATCTACGCCCCGCAAGCGGTCTTCTTCATCCCAGCGATACTTGCGCAGTGTCAGCACTTCTTCGGTCAACGGATTGTCCGGGTCTTTGATTTTTTGTTGGATGGTGGTCATATTACCGTCGGCATCATAGTCCACTTCTTGCACTTTAATCTGGTATTCCTCCGGATTACTAATGCTCACCGGCGACTCAATGATTTTTCTCGGAGCGTGGGGTTGTACATAGTTGTAATCTCCCGAGGTCATTCCCGCAGCGCCGTAGTCTTCATAGTTTAGAGTATAACTGGTTTTATGAATTTCATTCCAAACAGAAGGACCAGATAAATCCGTCACTTCCGCCTGGCGATGATCTTGTTGTTTATTTAAAATGTTATGTTTGTCGTCATATTGCATTCTTAAATTGTATTGCTGGCGTAACAGGTTGGATTGCTCTTCCGGAAAATCATTTGGTCCTACATAAAAACCTCTTGAGCCGAGCAGCCGGTTATAGTCATCATATTGATAATTATATTCCACTGATCCGGCCAATCCGCCCTCTTCCGGAGTACTCAATAAATTATTGTTGTTCAAGGTAGCAATTTTTATGATATTACTCAAGGCATCGTAGAAATATTCTTTGGTGACATCACCATTAGAAAAAGAATTACTCAATAAATTTAGTCGTTGCCGTTGGTCATAATCATAATTGATAGACGTTCTATTGCCGTAAAACAAACAGCTGCGCGTAATTGCCGAACTTGACGAAAAAGATAAATCTATTATTTTTGGAATGATTGAAACAATGCTTACCAAAGCCAAGTTTAAGGACTTCTTCAACAAAAACGTGGCCGCCCTGTGAGATTTGGAAAGATTATAATGGCTTAAATGGTTCGCAAAAGGACCCGCCACAGGCCGGCAGGTTCGTGCGGTAGCAAAAGTAACCCTATTGTTTTATGGGCTTTGAAAATCCCGCGAAATCAGGAGACTTTGCGGAGCGGGGCAATTAATTTTCTAAAACATATATCGGTTTGGTAATAATTGTTTTTTCTGTTACTTTATAAAATAGTGAGTCTTGAGAAGAATTGTTAGTAAGTCTAACATCTTCTATAACGGCATGTAAATAATTTTCACCTTGGAAATCTGCTCCAGTTTCAAAAGTAAGAGAATCCTTTTCGTTGTTAGTTAGAGTATCAGCAAAAACCAGGTGTTTTTCTTGATTTTGTATTTCGTTTAACCCCATATCTACATTATTTCTATTTATTACTACATAAAAAAACAAATAACGTTTTCCAATTTTTAATGAATCCTTTTCAAATTCATATATTAATTTTCCATTTGTCCATGTTTTTTTTCGAATCGTATCAGGAAATTTTAGATAAAATTGATCGGCTTGTTCTATATTTTTACTCCCCGAAATTCTAACTTTATTATCTTGGCAAGATATAAACACAACGATAATTAAAAGTAAAATTTTTTTCATTATTTTCAATTTAAATAATTTTATTCTTATCTATTCCAACCATAATCAGAATGCGCATTTTGCACAGAGTCTTTCTGTCTTCTATACCTTCTATCTAACATTTGCCTTGTTTTTGACGTATCTTTTGGAGATACTTCTATCGAATCAATTGACTCCACAAATCTGGCTCCATTTTGTCCAAGTGGTGGGCGAGCATCCCAAATACTTCTTCGAGGAATTTTTACTGTTGACTTTTTATTTGAGTTTATTATAGTCTTATTTTCTTCGGTAATAGTTTTATCCTCTTTTTTAACCTGATTAGCAATTGGATTTAAAATGGTAGCGATAAGTCCTAAAATTTTATTAGTCATACTTTGAACTCCAGCTCCTGTAGGATTACCTCCTAATCCTTGTAAATCTTCTTCCACATCAACTGAAACCCATGATTTTCCTTTATGCTCACCCATATTTTGCGAACCATATTTTGACCATAATTTTGTTCCATCAGGACCATCAATTTTATAAGGTGCCTTAAATATATTATTCTCATATTCAGAAATATTATCATTATTTCTTGAATTATTTATCCTTCCTACATCATCAATTAAAACATTTACATAATCACGATCCATCCCTAAATAATCATGATTACATGGTGGATTTGGACAACCTTTTTCCTCCACACTCCGCCCATCCGAATCCACCAATTTCACAGGATTAAGTAAGGTATAGTTGTACGGTGAGTAGGCTGGATATTTCTCCGCCAACGGATCCACACTTAACCAAAAACTCCATTTTGGATTAAGGTATCTTGCGATTCGCACGGTACGGGAGTAAATGCTTTACTGAATATCAAACACTTTATATAGAACTTCCTTTTTAGGAGTTTCTTTTATCATTTGTTCTATATTCTCAAAAATCGATATTTCGTATTCATCTTTAAAATTTCTTTTAGCTTTTTCTGCCTCACAAAGCGCATATTCCTTACCATCAAAATAATTATCCAAAATTATTTTCCAAGAAACATCATTAGGATCATTATATTCTTCAATGTATTGAATGAATTTTTCACGGGCAACTTTTAATAACTTTTCACCGTTGCTCTCTCCCAACTTAAGAGCTAAAGTTCCTTGCATCATTTTAAAAATTGGCTCAGTATCAGAAATAGAATCTATTTCCTGTATTGCTTCTTTGTACAAACTATTATAAATTAA
>JAJYSI010000441.1 GCA_021793635.1 Bacteroidota bacterium | reverse complement strand
CATTTTACTTATTCCGTTCAAAGGCTCAATGCCTCTAATCAGTATTGCAGTTCCTTTCCCTTTTTTGCCTGTAACAACATTGCAGCAAAAATGTGCGCCGTAAGTAAAATAAACGTACAGGTAACCTCCTTCGCTATACATAATTTCGTTTCGCTTAGTTAAACCGGTAAAAGTATGAGCTGCTTCATCAATATCGCCGTCATAAGCTTCAACCTCCACAATTCTTCCGCTTAATGATTCTTCATTGTCATTTTTAACAAGAATTTTTCCGAGTAATTCTCTTGCTACCAGAAGCAAATCACGTGTAAAAAAACCACGCTTTAATTTTTTACCTAAGATTTTTAATTTCATTCTTATGAGATGATAGGATTCAGAATTTAGATTTTAAAACAAAATAAAATCATAATATTTCATCTTTATTGGAATCTGTTTTCCTTAACCCCGAAGGCCTGCCGGTAGGTAGGCAGGGATAACATTATTGTAGATTTCATGAATTGAACTCTTTGTTTAACTCTTCAATCTTTTTTAGGTATGCTTCCATGTTTTGTGGATTTTTCTTAATCAATTTTTTATAGACTTCAATCGCCTCTTTCAATTCGCCTTGAGCAATAAATATTTTCGCAAGGGTTTCCGAGACTATCATGCTTGTTCCGGAGAAATCTTCAGCTCTATATTCCATACTAATTGAACCAGCTAAAGCTTCCGGAAGTTTGGCAAAAGAAATATCGTGGGCAAGTTGGTCTAACCGGTCTTCTACGGGTATATTTATTATTTGATCCTCTTCCGGTTTTTCATTATCAATAAAAAGATCAGGTTGATTTTCCGGTTTTTCATCTTCATCAATCATAAATGCGCTTTTTGAATTTGATTCAAAGAGAGATCTTTGTTTCCTGATATTTTCAATCTCCTTAAAATAAAAATCACAGGTCTTTTGGGAATGGATCAAATCGCTGCCGGTTTTAATTGATTTTAATGCTTGAGTGTAATTTCCGATGAGTGAAAACGCTTTACCGAGTAGCAGATGCGCAGCGGAGAATTGAGGATAATTTATTATACCGTTTTGAAGTATTTCTATCGCCCTGTCAACGTTGTTATTTTCCATCTCCGCATTTGCCATTCTGACAAATAGCGGAGATTTTTTATTATACTCAAAAATTAAGCTGACTTTTTCGTTGAATATTTCCGCAGGCGATTTAGCCACAATATTCTTTCTAAGCTTTTGAAAAAGCGTGTTTGATCGATGTTCCCGAGACGAACGCAAACCCTAGAAAAAACAAAATCTGGAACGGCAGCGCCGCCAATTCAAAGAAATAAATTGAAGCAGCTATTCCCACCAAACAATATATCGCCATAATTAACTCAACTATAACAGACATACCAAGCTTTTTGCTTGAATATTTATTGCCGATCCAGGAGTCTTTATTCGATACGACTTTATATTTTGGTGTTCTTACAAATTCACTTTTTCTGCTCATCAAACCTTCAAAAACCGCACGTGAATTGTTTACCGCAAAACCCATGCTTCCAGCCATAAATAAAGGGAAAAGAACAATTTTCTTTCGCCAGTCGGCTCTTATATCTTTTTGCGAATAAAGATAAAACATAAATGAGCTGACAAACGCTAAAATAAATAACGACATTACCGCGAAATATAACTCGTGAGGTCCGCTGTTTTTTATAAAAATTAGGGGAACGTTTAATATTGCCGCAAGCAGAATAAAAGGGAAAACAATATTGTTAGTTAAATGAAAAGTCGATTGAAGTTTAACTCTAAGCGGCATTTTTGATCTCCAAACAAGGGGAAGAATTTTCTTTGCTGTTTCAATCGCGCCCTTGGTCCATCTAAATTGCTGATTCTTCAAAGCATTTATTTCGGAAGGAAGTTCAGCCGGTGAAGTAAAGTCTTTTAAGAAAACAAATCGCCACCCATTTAATTGAGCGCGATAGCTAAGGTCTAAATCTTCTGTTAATGTATCTGCTGCCCAATTTCCAGCATCAACAATACAGGATTTTCTCCATACACCGCCGGTGCCGTTAAAGTTGATAAAAAATCCGGCTTTGTTTCTTACTGTTTGTTCTATAACAAAATGACCGTCAAGCGCTAGGGCTTGGGCTCTCGTCAATATTGAATAATCACCGTTTATATGCTCCCACCGGGTTTGAACCATTCCGATTTTAGGCTCATTAAAGAATGATAATGTTTTTTTCAAGAATTCCTTTTGAGGAATAAAATCTGCATCAAAAATTGCAATGAATTCTCCCTTCGCAACTTTCATTCCTTCTTTCAAAGCGCCGGCTTTATATCCTTCTCTTGTGCCCCGTCTAATCTGTTTGATGTCAAAACCTTCTTTGAGTTTTTGCTCAACAATTCTTGCGGTTATCTGCGTGGTTTCATCTGTTGAGTCATCAAGCACTTGAATTTCCATCTTGTCTTTAGGATAATCGATTTCGCAAACTGCGTTAATTAATCGCTCAACTACATATAATTCATTATATAGTGGAAGCTGTATAGTAACCATTGCACCCGGAATAAAATTCTTATCTTGTGAATTTTTTACGTCACGGTATTTATTGTAGTAGAAAATCATTATAAAACCGTGAAGTCCGAATACAAACAAGACTAAAAGCGAAAAAAAGTAGCCTACTAAAACTATCTCATCCATTTTTAAATTGATCCTTGAAATATTTACAAAATCTAAATTTTACCATCCGGAAACGGTAGCTAAAAGAATATCTTCCGAAATGTTGTCTATTGCTTTTTGAATTGCGGTATTTCTTTCAGCGATACTTCCGGTTGTAGCGTAGTCGCCGTAGTTAGAAAAATCTTTACTGAAAATAGTTTTCCGCTCAACTAAATCTTTATAAACTGCCTGTACCGTAATAGTAATCCTTCTCGAAGTAACATTTTCTCCAGCTGCAACTACCGCGGGGGCATCAGTAAGCGAAATAATTGTGCACTCAAGCAGCGCGTTAGCATTATTCTTGTTTGCCACTTGCAGTGTGTTGTCATTTATAAACTTTTGGGTAAGTGATGTAGTTAGCAATTCACCTAATCCCGGTTCACCTGAACCGCTTTTATCTTGTGCTATCGGAATAGCAATTGTCTTAAGATGTTTAGGAACAGATGCACCCGTAAAAGAATACGCGCAACAACCTTCAAAATTAATCATAAGGACACTTATAAACAAGACGAATACAAAGTGATAAAAAGACTTAAAAACGTGTAATTTTGTCATATTCCGGTTCTTTTCAAATATCTTTCAAATTGATTTTTTTTAACTTACTTAACTCACCTTGCGCATTATGATACTATCAATTGCCCCGACATTTATGTCGGGGAATAAAATTATATAGGTGGGTTGGCTTTAGCCACATTATGAGCTAAAATGAGGCTAAAGCCATGAGTTTTAGGTCATATTTAACCCCCGCCATAAATGGCGGGGCAATAGGGGAAAA
>JAJYSI010000440.1 GCA_021793635.1 Bacteroidota bacterium | reverse complement strand
GCTACTATGAAAAAATATTTGTTAGGAATACTTTTTGTCGCGACTGTTACATGCAATTTGTTTGCTCAATCACCGGGTAGAAAAAATTTAGGCTTTGGAATCATTCTTGGAGAACCAACCGGAGTTACTGTTAAATATTGGACGGATTTTGACAATGCATTTGTCTTTGACCTTGGCTCTTCTTATTTCGGAAGCCCGCGGCTAGATGCGGATTATCTTTGGCACTTTAACGCTTTTAATTCAGATATGGCAAATTTATATGCCGGTCCCGGACTTGCATTAGGCTTTGGAGAAGGACACGGCTTTTGGGATAAAACATTCAGAGAAAACAGTGGAACTGCACTTGGTCTCCGGGGAGTTTTTGGAGTAGACATTCTTCCACGTCGTACCCCGCTTGAAATATTCGGTGAAATCGGAGTGCTTGTAGGTTTAACGCCTGATTTCGGTTCGGGAATTGACGGTGCTATCGGGATAAGATTTTATCCCTCCTTAAACTAATTTTAAAGAATAACTAATGTCACGCAAAGGATTATTATTACCTAATTAGAAACCTTCGAGGTTTTCCTAAACCTCGAAGGTTTAATCTTCACTACCATTATATTTGAAATTGTTTGCGTAACATGAGTGAATAACTAATAGGCGAAACCATATTTCGCCTATTGTTTTTTTCCCGCCTATCATCCTTAAAAACCACTAATAATAAAATATCCACTAATCTGACCGGAATAAATTATTTTCTCTTAGCGATTATAAAATGTTGTGGGCTTTTTATTTGCCTCCTTTAATTATTCTCCCAAAAGGAGAAAATAAAATTTAAGTGGTAACTAAACTTTTACCACGCGAAGTTTTTCTTTTAGAACGGTTAAGATTATATTTAATGAAAACGAATTTAATTGATTTGGCTGGATTAAACATATCTGCAAGACCTACGACTTCCGAGGGAGTAAAAAATCATAATATCCACATGAACAGAAAAAAAACTTATTGGATTAGCCAGTTATCCGGCTGGGCTTTTTTTGCTCTCATTAATATTACCATCACTACTTCCTTTGATCAACTATCCTGGCAAAAGCTGATATTGATTTTTTATCTCAGCTTCATGGGCATTTCATTTACTCATATTTTTCGGTACTTCATAAAAAAAAACGGATGGGTCAATCTTACTCTAAAGAAAATAGTGCCACGTATTCTAATTGCCTCCTTTATAATAGGCTCATTGATGTTTTTCTTGTATTTTCTTGCAAATGTTGAAACAGGCATTATCCATATTGCTAGATTACATGTTGCTCCACCCTTAATGGGTATTCTAAATTTGAGCGGCATAATCTTGTCATGGGCTTTAATTTATTTTTCAATTCACTTTTTTGAAAATTATAAGCGAGCGGAAATTGAATCGCTAATCTGGGAAGCGGCAGTAAAAGATTTTGAGCTAAGAACTTTAAAGTCACAGCTTAATCCACATTTTATGTTCAATGCTTTGAACAGCATAAGAGCATTAATTGAAGAGGAGCCGTCAAGCGCACAGACCGCAGTTACAAAGTTGTCCAACATTTTAAGATATTCTTTGAAAATGGAGAGAACTGAAACAGTTTCGCTTGAAGAGGAGATGCAAGCAGTTGAAGATTATCTTGCCCTTGAAGCAATTAGATTTGAAGAAAGATTAAAATATAAAATCGAAATCGATCCAAAATCAGCCAAGATTGAAATTCCCCCCTTGATGATCCAGACTTTAGTGGAAAACGGAATTAAACATGGGATCTCAAAAATTACCGAAGGCGGAACTATTCTTGTCTCAACCAAAAGTAACGATTCCGAACTTCGGATTAAAATAAAAAACAGCGGCTGCTTTGATGAAAAAGCTCTTCAAAAATCAAGCGGTTTCGGCATCAATAATACAAAGCACCGGCTTCATCTTATCTATGGCGAGAAGGCATTCTTTTCAATTAAGAACGAAACTGAAAATGAAGTAACTGCAGAAATTGTAATTCCAATTGGAGGATTAAAAAATGAAAGCATTAATAATTGACGACGAAAGATTGGCGCGTGTTGAATTGCGAAGGTTGTTATCGCCATTCAAAGAAATTAATATTGTCGGTGAAGCAATAAATGCCGATGATGCAAAAAGTAAAATCAATGAGCTAAACCCCGATCTTATTTTTCTTGATATTCAAATGCCGGGTAAAAATGGATTTGAACTACTTGAGGAATTAGACAGCGTTCCTATAGTAATTTTTACTACTGCTTATGATGAATATGCACTGAAAGCCTTTGAGTATAATGCCATGGATTATTTACTAAAGCCGATTGAACCTAAACGACTTGAAGAAACAGTTAAAAAAATTGTCGAAAGAAATAGGAAAACAATAACACAGGATTCTGAAAATCCAATCTTAACCGAAACAGACCAGGTCTTCGTCAAAGACGGCGAAAGATGCTGGTTCGTTAAACTTGAGTCCGTAAGGTTATTTGAATCTGAAGGAAATTATGTCAGACTTTATTTTGAAGAAAATAAACCGCTAATTCTTCGCACATTGAATTATCTTGATGAAAGATTAGACAGCAGAACCTTTTTCAGAGCTAACCGCAAGCATATTATAAATCTGAAGTACATTGAAAATATTGAACCGTGGATGAATGGCGGATTGCTTGTGAAATTAAAGGGCGGGGTAAAGATAGAAGTATCTCGCAGGCAAGCGATTAAATTTAAAGACATGCTTAGCTTGTAGCTCATTAATCAGTTGAATAACTCCCACGCAATCCCAAACCGGATGCTTCTTCCTGGCATTGGATAGTAAGGAATGATGTAATAGTTTGTACCCAATAAATTTTCCCAGGTAAAATATACCATTGCAACTTTTCTGATTTCACCGGACAGTGTAAAGTCAATTCGTGTTGAAGCCGGAATATCGGCGCCCAATGTGTATCTTGATTTTCCTGTGTAATATGACACGAACCCGGTTTTTAAGTTCAAATTTGAGTTGAAAAGTATATCGCGGTAATAGATTCCTACACTTGACTTTGTTTTAGGGAATTCATAAAACAAACTTGAGGTATTTTGCTGCCAATAAAATGAAGACGCTGTTTCAAGATAAATTTTCCAAATTGAATAATTCAAATTAAGACCGAAACCGGATATGTTTGAAATGTAATTAGTATCCGGAGTAAGAAAGGAATATTGTTGAGGTTCGAAATTATTCCGTTTAAAATATTTCAGGTCTACAAATAGATTTTCAAAGTGAGTCATTAAACCGGATTCGAAGTTGCTTAGACTTTTTAATGATGTTGCCGTCTGATAGTTGGAAAATCCTAAATAGAATTTATAATACTTAGAAAATTTATAAGTAAGATCGAATCCCAAACCGGCAAAATTATTTCTTTGAAATAGAAGATATTGTTCCTGAGATTGGTTTGAATATTTGAAGAAAACTGCCGGAACGAGGCTGCTGTCAATCAAAT
>JAJYSI010000439.1 GCA_021793635.1 Bacteroidota bacterium | reverse complement strand
TTTTAAGTTTTCCGAGAATTTCTTACGGGTGATCTTGCCATCGGGTAAAATAACTAATGAAAAAAGCGGGTTGGTAGATGGGTTGGTAGATGGGTTGGTAGATGGGTTGGTAGATGGGTTGGTAGAAAGTCAAAAAATGATATTAAAATTAGTAGCAAAGAATCCTAAAATAAGTAAACGAGAAATGGCTGAAACTATTGGGATTAGTACGACGGCCATAGATAAAAATATAGAGAAATTGAAAGATGCAAAATTAATAAAACGAGTGGGTAGTAGTCGTTCGGGATATTGGTCGATAATGAAATGATAAGAAAACCTAAAACCAAACAAGACACCGAACAGGTTACCGCACAAGTGTTGAGTTTGATTTCCGTTATGAAAGAAGGTAAGTACAATAAACAACAATATTTTTTAACCCAGAAGGACGAAATTTTATTGGGACACTTAGGGATTATAAAAAAACGAATAAATAAGCACATTGCAATGTATCTATTTGTGTTTTAATGATATAAATAAGAAAATTTGGCAATAATAATACTTAATTAATGAAATTCACCGAATATAAATTAGAAGAAACATTCATCCAATTATTAGCCGATCAAGGCTATCCGCACGTTTTGGGGGAAAGCATTCAGCGAAAGGATGATGAAGTACTGATTGAAGAAGATTTATTAGCGTTTTTATTAACTCGATATAAAGCGGAGGGATTAACTGTTTCTGAAGCTAAGAGTATTATTCTTCGCCTTAAAACTTTGCCTGCTTCTGATTTGTATGAAAGCAACAAAACTTTTATGCGTTGGTTATCGGATGGTTTTTCTTTCAAACGCGAAGATCATAATGAAAAAGATATTTGGATTTACCTGATTGATTTCAATAATCAAGAAAATAATACGTATAAATTCGTCAACCAATTAGAAATCACGGGAACAGAGAAAAGAATTCCTGATGGAATTATTTATATCAATGGTATTCCGGTGGTGGTTTTAGAGTTTAAATCGGCTATTCGTGAGGAAGCTACGGTTCACACAGCCTATACACAATTGACTGTTCGATATAAAAGAGATATTCCTGAACTTTTTAAATACAATGCGTTTTGTGTCATTAGTGATGGCGTAAACAATAAAGCAGGTTCATTCTTTGCTCCTTATGAATTTTATTATGCTTGGCGAAGGGTGGACAAGATGACTAAGGAGGTAGATGGCATTAACAGCATGTTTACGCTGATCCAAGGGATGCTGCATCAAGAACGGTTGCAAGACATTATTCAAAACTTCATTTACATTCCCGATACCTCAAAAAAAGATGAAAAAATAGTTTGTCGTTATCCACAATATTATGGTGCCAGAGCCTTATTTGGCAATATCAAAAAAGCTCAAAAGCCGGAAGGAGACGGAAAAGGAGGAACCTATTTTGGTGCAACCGGAAGTGGGAAAAGTTATATCATGCTTTTCTTAACCAGACTGTTGATGAAAAGCAAACATTTTGAAAATCCAACGGTGGTGTTAATTACTGACCGAACCGATTTGGATGATCAATTAGCCGAACAGTTTGCCAATGCCAAAGAATTTATAGGTGACAATTTGGTGAAAAGCGTAGAAAGCAGAGCGGAACTAAGAGAACAACTTCAAGGCAGAAAAAGTGGTGGAGTTTTCTTAACCACGATTCATAAATTCACGGAAGACATTGAACTCTTAACCGAAAGAACCAATGTAGTTTGTATTTCAGACGAAGCCCACCGAAGTCAAATCAATTTAGATCAAAAAGTAACGGTCACGGAAAAAGGTGTTAGAAAGTCTTATGGGTTTGCCAAATACCTACACGATTCTTTACCGAATGCGACCTACGTAGGGTTTACCGGCACGCCGATAGATAAGACCTTAGATGTTTTTGGAGAAATTGCTGATGAATATACGATGAATGAATCGGTAGCCGATGAGATTACAGTTCGCATTGTGTATGAAGGTAGATCTGCGAAAATTGCTTTAAAAAACAGTGAATTAGAAAAGATAGAGGCGTATTATTTAGCCGCCGAAAAGGATGGAGCTAATGAATATCAAGTGGATAGGAGCAAACAACAAATTGCAAATATGCATTCCATTTTGGGTAATAAAGAACGCTTGGATGCTTTGGCGCAGGATTTTATCCAGCATTACGAAACCCGTGTGAAAGAAGGATCTACCGTAGCAGGAAAAGCGATGTTTGTCAGTAGCTCACGTGAAATAGCATACGATTTCTTTAAGCGATTGATCGAATTAAGACCGGAATGGAACGTACCCAAAACTGCTGATGAAAATGCAGAGCTTTCAGCCAAGGAAAAAAGAGAAATCAAGCCAATGGAGCGGGTTAAAATGGTCATGACACGCCATAAGGATGACCCTGAAGAGATGTACAACCTTTTAGGTACTAAAGAATATCGAAAGGAACTCGACCGACAGTTTAAAATTGAAAACTCTAATTTTAAAATTGCTATTGTCGTGGATATGTGGCTCACAGGTTTTGATGTACCCTTCTTAGACACTATTTATATTGATAAACCTATTCAGCAGCATAATTTGATCCAGACGATTTCCAGAGTTAATCGAAAATTTAAAGGAAAGAAGAAGGGATTGGTGGTTGATTATATAGGGATCAAAAAGCAGATGAATTTAGCTTTAGCGCAGTACAATACGGATGTTTCAGGTAATTTTGAAGACATAGATCAATCCCTGGTTGTGGTTCGGAATCATCTGGATTTAGCACACAAGATTTTCCATACATTTGACAATTCTAAATATTTCGATGGTTCTTCTTTAGAGCAGTTAAACACCTTGAATATGGCTGCTGAATTTGTTCAGCAAACCCAAGCAGTTGAGAAACGTTTTATGGATATTGTAAAACGTTTGAAAGCTGCATATGATATCTGTTCAGGGAGTGAAAAACTGATTCAAACCGAGAGAGACTATATTCATTTTTATTTAGCTGTTCGTTCTATTGTTTTTAAGCTCACAAAAGGAGATGCCCCTGATACAGAACAAATGAATGCCCGGGTTCGGGAAATGATTCAGGATGCTTTGCAAAGCGATGGTGTAGAAGAGATAATCAAAATAGGAGAACAGGAGGGAGGAGAGCAGGATTTATTTGACGAAGATTATCTAGCGAAACTTGACAAGATTAAACTACCTAATACGAAAATAAAGCTCCTTCAAAAACTACTGTCTAAAGCTATCGGTCAATTACGAAAAGTGAACAAAGTAAAAGGGATCGATTTTTCAAAGAAAATGGAAGTTTTGGTAAGTCGATACAACGACCGAACAGAAAATGATATTCTTCGTAGTGAAGTCTATGAAGATATGGCAGATCAACTCACAGACTTGATTTGGGAGGTTTACAACGAGTTTAAATCAGGTGATGAAATGGGGATAGATTTCGAAGTCAAAGCTTTCTACGATATTTTAAAAGAACTGTGCAGAAAATATGACT
>JAJYSI010000013.1 GCA_021793635.1 Bacteroidota bacterium | reverse complement strand
GATGAGCAAAGGAACGGTACCTTTATTTTGCCGCAAGGTATTCTCGTCCTTATGATAGTTTTGGAATAATGATGAGCGGAAAGCCTGTTGTTTATAATACACCAAGGTTTAGAAGTAGGTACGAAGCCGCGGGCTCCGATTTGCAGTACTATACTAGGTATTCTACAAAGAAAAATGAAATCATAATGGTGAAGGTTGGCATTTCGGGTGTCAGCACGGCAAACGCACTTTTGAATCTTGATGCAGAAATACCGGGATGGGATTTTGATAAAGTCGTAAGAGATACCCGCGCTAAATGGAACAAAGAAATGCAGATGATGCAAATAGAAGGCTCGCAAGATGAAAAATAAACTTTTTATACTTCACTTTATCATGCACTGCTAGTGCCGACAATTTATGAAGATGTAAACGGACAGTACCGTGGACTTGACCAAAACATTCATACTGCTAAAGGGTTTACTAATTATGCTATATTTTCTTTGTGGGATACCTTTCGTGCAGAGCATCCGTTGTTTGTTTTGCTCCAACCAAAGCGCGACGCAGATATGATTAATTCTATGCTTGCGCATTACGATCAAAGTGTCGAGCATTTGCTTCCAATTTGGTCATTAAATAATAACGAAACATGGTGCATGATAGGTTATCACGCCGTAGCAGTAATTGCTGATGCAATTATGAAAGGAGTAAAAGGTTTTGATTATGAACGGGCATATAACGCAATGAAAACTACAGCAATGAATCCTCATTACGACAATGTAATGGAATACGCAAAGATAGGTTACGTACCATTTGATAAGGAGAATGAATCGGTATCAAAGACTTTAGAATATGCATACGACGATTACTGCATTGCACAGACAGCTAAAAAACTCGGCAAAAATGATGACTATAAATATTTCATGAAAAGAGCAATGTCTTATAAAAATCTGTTTGACCCAACTACTAAATTAATGCGAGGTAAGGATTCAAAAGGAAATTGGAGAACGCCGTTTTATCCGCATGAGTATATTGACGATATGACTAAGCGCGATATTACAGAAGGTACAAACTGGCAATATACGTGGTTTGTCCCGCAGGATGTACAAGGACTAATAAATCTAATGGGTAGCAAAAAATATTTTGCCGAAAAACTTGATACTCTCTTTATGGAGAAAAAAGCGGAAAGCATTGCTACCGGGAACGATGATATAGCAGGGCGAATAGGTGAATACTGGCACGGCAATGAGCTTTCGCATCATATTACCTATTTGTATGATTATGCCGGCGAACCCTGGAAAACACAGGAGCTTGTCAGAAGAATTGAGACTACATTCTATGGTAATAAGCCGAACTCTTTAAGCGGGAATGACGACTGCGGACAAATGTCAGCATGGTTTCTATTTAATACAATGGGTATATACCCCTTTTGCCCAAGCAATAATTTTTATGTAATCGGCACACCTTGCGCTAAAAAGGTTACAATGAAATTAGGAAACGGTAAAACATTTACAACTGAAGCTATAAATTATTCAAAAGAGAATGTTTATATTCAATCAGTCACTCTTAACGGAGAAAAATGGGATAAAACATATATTCCTTATGATGCAGTAGCAAATGGCGGTATATTAGTTTTTGTAATGGGCGATAAACCAAATAAGAAGTGGGGAACCGGAAAGGACTGTGAACCACCTTCTATTTCAACCAAGTTAAAGTAAACATTATGAAGATACTAAGCTTCCGTTTCCTTTCGGAAAATAAATATCTTTTTATTATTGGATTTGTAAATTTTTTACTCATATACTCTTCCTCATTTATAAAAGGATATGGTTATTTCATCGATGAGTTTTACTACATTGCGCAGGCATTAAGGCCAGCTTTCGGTTACGTTGACAATCCTCCTCTGGCTCCTCTTATTCTAACAATATTCCAATTTGTCTTTGGGACATCATTACTGGCCATAAGAATATTACCGGCTTTAGCGGGATCCGCTTCTGTATTTTATACCGGAATACTCACTAAGGAAATCGGTGGAGGACGGTTTGCACAATGCTTAGCCGCATGTGCTATGGCGACATCTCCAATGATTGTAGCATTCGGAGGATTTTATTCAATGAATGCATACGAACCGCTGCTTGCAATAGCTTTGATGTTTTTTGCTGTAAAAATGATTAAAGAAAATAACTCCAAAAGGTGGATTCCGCTGGGCATTATTATGGGGTTAGGTATGATGAACAAGCATACCTTTGCCCTATTTATTGTCGCGATAGTTTTTTCATTGTTCATCGCAGGTAAATGGAAACTTATATTAAATAAATGGTTTGCAATAGGTTCGTTATTTGCATTTATAATCTTCTTGCCGAATGTTATTTGGCAGATCCTGAATAATTATCCTTCGCTTGAGTTCTATAAAAATATAAGCTCTTATAAAAATGTCTTTACTCCGCCGCTCAAGTTCTTTTGGGGACAATTAATTGGAATGTCTCCCTCTACATTTCCTGTCTGGTTAGCCGGAATCATATTTTTATTATTTTCTAAAAGAACAAAGGAATTCAGATTCTTAGTCATCTTATTTATTAGTCTTTTTTTATTCATGATGCTGTCCGGAACAAGTCGTTCGGATAGGATGTCATTTGCTTATCCTGCAGTTTTTGCTGGCGGAGCTTTGTTCTTTGAGAGTTTTATTCTAAAGTATAATCTAAGATGGTTCAAGAGTGTGTTGATAGTTTTCTTATATACCGGGCTTGCCATAGCATTGCCGGTAATACTCCCATACTTTAATTATGAAGAAGTAAGCGCATATACTAAATTTATCGGGTTAAATACTGAAATCGAAAGAGGAAATAAGCCTTCGATTCCTCAAATTTTAGCGGACAGAATAGGATGGAAAGAAAAATTTAATTTGGTTTTGAGTGCTTACCAGAGTCTTAATGATAAAGAAAAAAAGAAAACCATTATCGCTGCTGGAAACTATGGTCAAGCGGGAGCGATAGAGCTTTATGGTAAGAAATATAATTTCCCTCCTATAATCTCAGGACATAATAACTATTATTTATGGAGCAAAGAAAAATTAGATTTGTGGAGTAAAGAAAATTTACATGGCGGTATTGTTCTTCAGCTAGGACAAGATAAAGACCTTAATGGAATCAAACAATGTTTTGAAAATGTTGAGGAATATCCCGGAGAATTTACAAATCCATACGTTACATCTCATGAAGACAATCTTAAAGTCTTTATCTGCCGAAAACCCAAGATGCCGTATTCCGAAATGTTGGAAAAGGCAAAGGATTATTATTGATAGCTCATACTTTACGATAGAAAGAGGCCACAAAGGTTTTCCTATACCTGCATAGTTTTTCTAGTAAGGGGAATATTTTCTTGACTTTCGTACTTTCCTTAAAGGCTGTATGTATTTTTTATCAATTATATTTTGACCTTTAAGCATTAAATTAAATCTAAAAAATATTGGAGTTTAATTATGACTATGCCTTTAATCATCACGTTGTTTGAAAAAGATTTGAATAAATTAAGAGACGAAATCTCGGCTTATGAGCCTGAAAGTAATCTTTGGATTATAAAAAATGAGATAAAGAATTCAGCCGGAAATCTTTGCATGCATATTACCGGAGGGCTGCGATATATGATAGGGAATTTGCTGGGGCATACCGAATACATTCGTAATAGAGATGCGGAGTTCTCTGCGAAAAATATTTCTAAAGAAGATCTTCTTGCTGGAATTGATGAAGCAAAGAAAGTTATAACTCGTGTTTTAGGATCTTTGACTGAATCAGACTTAAAGAAAACATTTCCGGTGAAATTATCCAACAATGAGGTATCAACGGAATATTTAATAATTCATCTTTATGGACATCTGAACTATCACCTGGGTCAAATAAACTATCATCGAAGGCTGACCGGTAGTCTCTAAAACATCGATATCAATAATTAACAGTCGAATTGAAATACACTTATTAGTCCTATATCTTTAATAATCAGGCAAATTCTTTATATCCCGAAGTGCCAGACTCTGTACATTAGAGGACAATTAAGATAATCTAATCCGATATTTAGACTTTATCAGAATTTTTTGTAAATTTAATTCCGGAGAATTCTATGGAATTAAAAATAAAAGATATAGTCAATCTTTTTCAGGTGTCTGAAAAAACGATTTATAGATGGATTAAAGATCAGAAAATCCCATGTTACCGGATAAATCATCAATACCGGTTTAACCGCGCTGAAATAAATGAATGGATTTTAAGCAATAAGATTGAACTATCGCCTTCATTGATAAATTTAGCAGCTTCCCAAAGTTCCGAAGTTTTATCCAAGTTAATTGAAAAAGGCGGGATTTTGCCTTTAGATACCGCTGAAAATGTAAAAGATGTCCTGAAAATTGCATTAGAAAAGATTAATACCCCGAGAAATTTATCGAAGGAAGAAATCTTAGATGCACTGTTAAGCCGTGAAGAGTTAATGCCAACTGCAATTGGCAATGGTATTGCGATCCCACACCCCCGCACCCCAATTGTAACTGACGTAAATAATGCAAGTATTTCTATTTGTTATTTGGCTAAGCCTTTGGAATTTGGCGCGCTGGATAAACAACCGGTTCATACTCTTTTTATTTTGTTCACTGCAAGTCCTAAAATGCACTTAAATGTCCTTTCTAAATTATCTTATTTATGCCAGGATATAACATTTTTGGAAATGCTTAAGAAACAAATTAAAAAAGAGGAGATATTGGATTACGTTCGTTTGAGAGAACTTGATTGGCAAAAGAAAGGTAATCTCATTTAATGAGCTATATATTGGCCGGAACTATTTTGTTTTTTATCGGCGGACTGTTTTCCGTATTTATAAAAGAAAAATTCAAGGGAATAGGTTTTCTCTCTTTTGCTGTATTAGCTCAAGTTTTTATTCTGCCGGTAACTTTAAGAACTTTATTAACAGGAAGCCAAATAGAAATTCAATTGTTTTTTTCGGAACCAATTGGGATTTCATTTCTCCGGTTAGACCCCTTGGCAGCAATGTTTGTTCTCATCATTTCTTTAGGCTCTCTGCTTGCAGCAATTTATTCCAATGGTTATATGAAAATGTATTCGGGGAATAAATCCGCTTTATCATCATATTATTTCTTTTTAGGGTTGATGGTTGCTTCGATGCTGCTTGTCGTTATAGTTCAGAATGCTATGTTATTTATGATAGCGTGGGAAGTGATGTCAATTTCCTCATTCTTTTTGGTTAATTTTGAAAATAATAAAATCGAAGTTCGCAAGGCTAGTATTTATTATTTGATAGCAATGCAAATAGGAGCGGCTTTTCTAATTTCCGCATTTGCCTGGGCTTCAGCATCTTCTGGATCTCTCGATTTTCATTCATTCAGGAATGTACTAAATAATTCAAGCTTCATATCAGTTTTGTTGTTTGTGCTTTTCTTTATTGGATTTGGCACAAAAGCAGGATTTGTTCCGATGCATACCTGGCTGCCAAAAGCTCATCCGGCAGCACCGACGGGAGTCTCAGCACTTATGTCGGGTGTAATGATTAAAACCGGAATCTATGGAATCCTTAGAATTGTTTTGCTTAGCGGAACGCCTAATGCAACTGTAGCATATTTTGTTCTTGCCGTTTCTCTAATTACCGGTTTAACCGGGATTGCCAATGCTGTCTCTCAAAAGGATATGAAAAAGTTATTAGCATATTCAAGCATTGAAAACATTGGGATCATTGGAATCGGCATAGGTACCGGAATGCTTGGATTAGCATACAATAATAATACGATTGCACTTTTGGGTTTTTTCGGAGCAATGTTACACGTGGTGAATCATTTTACTTTCAAGAGTGTTTTATTTTACGGTTCGGGAGTTGTTTACTCTCAGACTCACACACGAAATGTCGATAAGCTTGGCGGGCTAATAAAATATTTGCCTGCGACTTCATTTTTATTTTTAGTTTCAGCTCTTGCAATTAGCGGATTGCCTATATTAAGCGGCTTTGTAAGTGAATTATTAATCTACCTTGGATTAATAAAATGTTTTTCAGTTAGCAATCTTGCCATCAATATTTTTGCAGTGCTAGGCATTTCGGGTTTAGCATTTATTGGAGCAATGGCGCTGTTGAGTTTTACAAAAGTATTCGGGATAGCATTCCTTGGATCACCGCGTTCTCAGCTACATAGTCAACCAAATGAAAAAGATTTGTCTCTTTTGGCGCCAATGATATTTCTGGTAGTGATAATTTTTACGTTGGGATTGTTCCCCTACCTGGCTCTCCTATTTCTGGGAAATGCGGTAAGACAATTTTTGCCTGCCAATTCTGTTGCAGATTTCTTGCAAATTCAAACGACCTTGAAGCTGCTTTCTAATTATCTTTTAATTTTTGGTTCATTAATAGTTTTCTTCTATTTAATCCGTTTGCTTTTGTTAAAGAAAAAGAAAGTTGAGGTATTTAAAACATGGGATTGCGGATATCAACAAAGCAGCAGTCGGTTACAATATTCAAGCAGTTCTTATGCACAGCCCTTTTTGAGTCTTGTCTCAGAATTCGTTCCGCAGAAAATTAAGGTAGAGAAAGAACCTGTGCTCTTTCCTAAAGAAGCATCTTTAGAAAGCCACTCACAGGATTTCTTTGAAAGATTTCTAATTCAACCTAATCTTAAATTCTTAAAGAAATCCTTAAATTTATTTTCGTGGATACAAAGCGGCAAGATGCAGCAGTATATCATCTACGGATTAATCTTTTTAATATTCCTTCTCATTTGGATTTTAGGAGTAAGCTAAGATGAAATATATTCCGTTTATATTAATAATTATTTCTCCTTTCTTTTTTACGGGGTTAATTACTAAAGTAAAAGCTATCTGGGCAGGTAGAAAAGGTGCTTCTGTTTTTCAACCGTATTATGATTTCTTTAAGCTTATTAGAAAGGGAGAGGTAATTAGCAAAACCACTTCTTTTGTATTTCAAATTTCATCATCTATAAATATAGCCGCAACAATTTTTGCTTTGATGATTGTCCCGATTCCTTTTGCCGATTCAGTAATAAGCTTGCCGGGTGATTTTGTTTTATTTTCTTATGCACTAGGACTTTCAAAATTTATGATGATTTTAGCTGCTCTTGATACCGGAAGCAGCTTTGAAGGAATGGGTGCCAGTAGAGAGGCAACATTCTCTACAATTGTTGAAACTGCTTTTTTTATTATCATGGGCTCGCTTGCATTGTTAACAAATCAAATTTCTTTCAATGCAATTTTCTCTGTGTTAAATATGAGTGCCGGCTATACAGTACTTGTAAAAATTTTATTGGTGGTCTCACTTTTCATTATGCTGCTTTCAGAAGGAAGCCGCCTACCGGTTGACGATCCTAATACTCACCTTGAACTTACGATGATTCACGAAGTAATGATTTTAGATTATTCAGGTCCCGACCTTGCATTTATTTTATATGCAACTTCATTGAAGATGGTGATTATTTCTATGCTGATTGCAAACTTATTGATTCCATCATATTTAACATTGGCGGAAGCGTTACCTTTGTTCGGGTTTATTCTTTTTTTAGTTTTTATGGTAGTAGGTTTTGTTGAATCTTTAATTGCACGATTAAGGATTTCTCATGTTCCACAATTTATCTTTTTAATGACGGCTCTTTCGTTAACGGCATTTGCCGTGATTGCTTTCTTTTTACGGGGAGGTTTTTAATGTCGAACATAATTATAATTCTGCTTGGTACTAGTATGCTGTACGTTTTTGCCGCAAGCAGGATAGAAGCATACGTAAAAATTTTGGCTTTACAGGGCACACTTCTTTTTTTACTGGTAGTTGTAGATATAAAAGAAATCAACTGGCTAAATATTGCATTTCTAATTGTCGAGACGCTGATTATTAAGACTATAGTTATACCTTATTTTTTATTAAAGGTTATTCGTAAAAATGAAATTGGTAGAGAGATAGAGCCATACATATCACAATTTTATTCCGTACTTATTGCAAGCGCGATTTTTATGTTTGGATTTGTAGCAGCATTTTGGGCAGCCAAAACAAATGCAGGAATTAAACCTCTTTACTTTGGAATTTCAATAGTTCTTATTGTTTCAAGTTTATTTTTGATAGTTAACCGTAAAAGAATCATCACTCATATTTTGTGTTACATGATGTTAGAGAACGGGATTTTCCTACTATCGCTTTCTGTTGCTAACGAAATGCCGATGCTCGTAAATATCGGAGTTCTTTTGGATTTGTTCGTCGGTATTTTCTTGTTCGTAATCTTTTTTAACAAAATCCAGGAGATGTACGATGGTAATCATATTGACGTATTGACTGAATTGAAGGATTAACGATGATAAGTATAGTGTTATTTCTCCCGATATTATTCGGCCTCATAAGTTTGATTGTTAAGAATAGAATGGTCAATCGTATTGCATTAGTCGGCACTGCTACTGTTTATATTTTAATAACTGTCGCTCAGTGGTTAAATATTCAATGGTACATACTTCCTAATTGGTTGATATCATATTTTCAATTTGATTCTATCGGAATTTTCTTTTTCTCGGTAATGACTATTGTGTTTGCAAGTGTTTCAGTTTACAGCTTGTTTTACTTTAAAGCCCACAACTTGAATGCTAAGCAGGAATCGATTTACACTATAGAGATTCTCTTATTTGTTACTGCAATGACCGGAGTAATTTTATCGACACATTTGGCGTTGTTATGGGTATTTGTAGAAGCAACAACATTGACAAGTGCAATACTTATTTATTTTGAAAAGAAGAAATCATCACTTGAGGCTGCTTGGAAATATGTTTTTATCTGTTCAATAGGAATAGCGCTGGCGTTTGTCGGAATAATTCTTCTTTCAATCGGAAGCAGAAGTATAAATTCTCTATACTTTAACGATTTATATAACCGGGCAGCAGAGATAAATCCATTCTGGTTAAAAGTTTCATTTGCTTTTATATTTGTAGGACTTGGGACCAAGATTGGAATAGCTCCTATACATGCCTGGCTTCCGGATGCACACTCTGAGGCTCCTTCGCCAGTATCCGCATTACTATCAGGTACGCTGCTTAATTCCGCATTGTTAGGCTTAATCCGGGTGCAGGAAATTCTAATACGTGCACATTTAGAAAGCTTCTCAAATTTTCTTTTTCTGCTTACAGGTTTTCTATCGATAATGGTCAGCGCTGTATTTATGCTAAGGTTAAAGAACTACAAGCGAATGCTTGCCTATTCTTCCATAGAAAATATGGGAATTATATTCATAGGAATATCGCTGGGAAAGTTTGGCGTCTTTGCCGTAATGCTTCATATTCTTGCTCACTCTTTATCAAAAGCTTCGTTGTTTTTAACATCGGGAAATATTCTTCATTTGTATAAAAGTAAAAAGATTGACGACGTTAACGGCTTGTTAAAGAAAGACCCACGCACCGGATGGCTATGGATTGCTTCAACGCTGGCTATAATCGGGATGCCTCCTTTTCCAGTTTTCCTAAGTAAGTTTCTAATAGTCAAAGCACTCTGGTTAAGCGGACTGAGCTGGCTTGCAATACCGTTTTTTATATTTTTAATAATAATAACATTTGGAATGGGCGGCACAGTATTTAAGATGGCTTTCGGCGAAATATCATCTGAACAACAGGCAGAGCAGAGATTGGGTTTTAGCGCTTATGCTCCGCAGTTAGTTTTACTTTTCATTCTTTTGATAATCGGAATAAATATGCCGCAGCAAATGTTTACTCTTTTGAACAATGCCGCCGGTTTCTTTCATTAATTTGGAGTTTTAATTGAGCTGGATAGAAATAAAAAATCTTCAGTCGGTTTCGTTAAACGATATTCCGCGATTGAAGGTAGAAGATTTAAGAGATCAATTAATAGAGAAAATTAAGGGCGGAAAAAGATTAGTACAATTTTTCGGGGATACAGAAAACGGTGATGTTGTGCTATATGCAATTGCCGCTGATGATAATGCTTCAAAGCTTTTTATCGCTTCAACTAAGTTTACTTCACAAAAAGAATATCAATCAATCACTCCGGAAATACCTTCGGCTCATTTGTTTGAAAGAGAGTTTTTTGAGCAATACAAGATTAAGCCGGAAGGTCATCCATGGTTAAAGCCTTTAAGGAAAGGCATTGCTGGGATAGACAGCTCTGAAATTCCCTATGAATTTTTTAGTATGAAGGGGGAGGAGGTTCATGAAGTAGGCGTTGGTCCAATTCACGCAGGAATAATTGAACCCGGACATTTTAGATTTTCTTGTCATGGTGAAAAGATCTATCATCTTGAAATAAAGCTTGGATTTCAGCATAGGGGAGTGGAGGAGTTGTTTGTAAAAAACAATGCTCGTCCCTTATACCTTCAAAAGCTTTCTGAATCAATAGCCGGTGATACAGTAATCGGTCATGCAGGAACATTTGCACGAGCAATTGAATCACTTTCTAATACATCCATACCCAGAAGGGCAAAGTCAATACGTACTATAGCTCTTGAGTTAGAAAGAATTGCAATACATTTAGGAGACTTGTCGGCTCTTTCAAACGATGTTGGATATTTAACGGGGAACTCGGTTTTTGGTGCGCTCAGGACGAGAATTATTAATACAACTATGGCAATATGCGGAAATCGTTTTGGCAGAAGCTTAATTATACCTGGCGGAGTAAATTTTGATATTTCTCCTGAGATCAGAGAGAATATATCCTCGACCATAAATCAGGTGAATGATGAAACTGCTCTTGCTGCTGAGGTTTTATTTTCTTCAGCGTCGGTCTTAGAGCGATTTGAAAAGACAGGTATTGTTGATAAGGCTACAGCATTAGAAATTGGAATGGTAGGACCTTCTGCAAGGGCAAGCGGGGTTGCTGTTGATATACGTTCAGATCATCCGTTCGGCGCTTATGAGTTTTTTCCTGTGCATAAACTTACCTTAGATTCGGGTGATGTTTTTGCGCGTAGTTACATTCGGTTTATAGAGATACAACAATCGATAAAGATTATTAATGATCAATTGGAAAATTTTACTGGGGGAGAGGCGAATAAAGCTATATTCCCACTCGAGCCAAATAGATTAGTTGTTTCGTTGGTAGAAGGGTGGCGAGGTGAAATTGCTCATGTTATTCTAACCGGCAATGATAGTAAAATTAAGAGAATAAAAATAAAGGATCCGTCGTTTCATAATTGGTTTGCTGTTTCGCTTTCAGTGCGGAATGAAGGAATTTCTGATTTTCCTTTAGGCAATAAAAGTTTTAATCTTTCTTACAGTGGATTCGATTTGTAAAATTAGTTTAGGTAAAAATGTTAGACTTAATTAAACTTAGAAAACAGCACGGCTACCAGGCAATTCCTGATATTAAAAACGCAAAGATTTTATCTACACATCGCGGATACCCGGTAATTGACGAGTCGAAATGCGCCGGCGGTTGTTCAGACTGCGAAAATGTTTGTCCGACGAACGCAATAAAAGTAAATCCTCTTTCGATTGATTTGGGTAAATGTATATTCTGCGGAGAGTGTGAACGTGCTTGTCAGGAGGGAGCAATTAAGTTTACGAATGAATATAAATTGGGCAGCACCGGAAGGAATAATTTAATAATTACTTCGGGGAAATTATTTGCTGATTACGAAAAGGAAGCGATTGAGTCGAGAAAAGAAATTCATAAAATATTCGGGCGCTCATTAAAGCTACGGCAAGTGTCTGCCGGCGGCTGCAACGGCTGTGAGATGGAGCTGGCTGCTTGTGGAAATGTAAATTTTGACATGGGCAGATTTGGAATTGATTTTGTAGCCTCGCCACGACATGCAGACGGAATAGTAATTACAGGTCCTATCACGAAAAATATGGCGCCGGCTTTAATGGATGCATATAAAAGTGTGAACAGTCCGAAGATAGTAATTGCGGTTGGAGCTTGCACTATAAGCGGGGGAGTATTTGAAGAATCGGAAGCATTAAATCGAAGCTTTTTGAGCGAAATAAAAATTGACTTATATATACCTGGATGCCCACCTCACCCGCTTACAATCATAAATGCAATATTAGATTTTATTTGAAGAATCCTTTTACCGGATGGGGACTTTTAGCATAGCCTTTCGGTATATAAATTATAACTGATTTTACGCGAGCATTGGAGTAATGGAATAGTGGAGTGGTGGAGTACTGGAATGATGGAATAGATCTGCAATTTTCCATAATTCCTAGATTACATCTTGCACACTGCTTTTAAGTAACTTGAATTATAATTTAGTTTGGTTATTATCCGCTTCTTTTTTCTGTTGTGTAAGAGGAAATAACTGAGCAAAGGTAGACGAGTAAATAGCCTCCCTTGGAACAGGCAAATCAAGTATTGCGGTCAAATAAATAATGCAGGACTTATACTTAAGCAGCAGGTTTTTTTGAGATGCATTTAGATTTAGTTGTAATTCATTAGTACTTTCAATTTCTGCAAATGTTATTTCCTGTGATATATGCGTTATTGAAATTGGAACCTTATTCCTCGGTTTAGGATTTTGAAATGCTATTACCGCATAAATCAATAATGGAGAATTTATTTCCGGCATTTCTGCATTATTATTTAAACTTATATTAAATTTTATTGCTATACCATCGAATGAAATATTTTTCATACCCGCAAAGCTGGTTGATAAATTTGGAGTGATAATATTAGACGTGGTAAGGAAGCCTTCGTGAATAGATTTAATATTATACTTCACTAATTTATTAAAAGAAGTATTTCCTTTTATTTTAGCACATTTCCATATTTGGGAGAGTTCGGGGATTGAGTTGACATATTTAGCAAATTGACTTGCCATGCCGAATCTTCCTCTATTAGCTTTTGACGAATCACTTTGGCTTGCATTATATTTTTTAGGTCTTAAGGAGGCAAATGGTTCGCCGTTAATGATTCTATAAACATAATCGCCAATTTTACCTTCGGGTGTGCCAAGTATCCCATTTATTATTCTTACCATATAAACTTCCCTATTATATTTAAAAACAATATTTAAATATAATAATAAACCAAGAAAAGACCGAGATAATAGGAATCATTGTGCATTCAGAGTGTATTCACAGTGCATTCATATTTGGTAAAATTAGGTGGGAAAAAGTAATAAAAATAGCATGTTTCTTTTTATAAAAGTATAAAATTTAGTTGCTAAAGTCAATTTTTCTGCATTATTATATTGTCAGTAAATCAATTTTACAGCTTTCCGAATTCATAATGTCTTTTGATTATTTATTTTATACTTTTGTAAAGAAAAGTTCTGATAAAATATTTAGCGGATGTACTCGCTCATATAATGCCATGTAATCGTTGATGTGAAATTATTAGAGTTCTATTAAAGAATCTTCAATTAACAATGAAAGATTTCTATGGACACTAAATTATTGAACGAATGCGAAAAACCTACTAGGCTTCATTATAAGATTCTATTTATGAGTTGGGCTGGTTGGGTTTTCGATTTTTATGATCTTATTCTTTTTTCATTTCTACTTATTCCAATTAGTAAAGAACTTCATTTATCTAATTTTGATCTTTCCTGGGTGCTTGGCTCATCTTTAGCTGCTACTGCAATCGGCGGAGTTATCTTTGGGATTTTATCGGATCGGTTTGGAAGAAGAAATGTTCTGCAATGGACAATTCTTACTTACAGCATTGGAACTTTCCTTTGCGGAATTTCTTCATCTATCTGGATACTTTTGTTTTTTAGAATTATTACCGGGCTTGGTGTAGGAGGTGAATGGGCAACAGGTCAAACTTATGTCGGTGAAACTTTTCCCGCAAAGGTCCGGGGACGCTATGGAGCTTTTATGCAATCGGGAGCACCCTTCGGTATTATTTTAGCTTCAATAATTGGAGGGATTTTAGAACCACATATCGGTTGGAGAGTATGTTTTTTCATTTCAATTGCACCGGCGCTTCTTGTAGTTCTAATTAGGAAGGGGTTACCCGAATCAGATGTATGGCTGCAAAGGAAAAAGTTAGCGTTAAATACAGTTTCGGATAATGAGCTTCCTGAAGAAAAAAGCACTAACAGCTTTATTTTATTATTTACAAAACAGTACCGCAGTATTTTTATCAAATGCCTTATACTTGCTATTTTTGATATGTCTGCTTATTGGTTTACTTATACCTGGCTTCCGGCATATTTACACCAACAGCGTCAATTCACAATGGTTAAATCTGCTGAGTGGATGCTGATAACACAAGCCGGCGGACTGCTTGGATATTTTACCTTTGGTTTTTTTGCTGATAGATTCGGACGGAGATCTGCTTATTCGGTTTATTCAGTAATTATGGCTATCGGGTTAATAATGATTACACTTTTATGGGATCTAGTTGTAAAATATCCGCCGCTTATTTTAAGTTTTATGTTTCTTGTCGGATTAGGCACGGGAATGTTTAGCGGATATGGACCATTATTTACAGAATTATTTCCCACAAAAATTCGTAATACCGCAATGGGTTCTGCATTTAATCTTGCTCGCGGTATCCAATTTTTTACTCCGGTAATTATTGCTACAATTGCAGTCGATTATGGACTGAGCGGAGGAATTTCTCTTGCTGCACTTTTTGCAATTTTAACAGGTGCATGGGTCTGGGTTTTCCCCGAAACAAAGGGACAGAAGATAGTGATTTAATTCTTGCCGTAGTAAGAAAGATTCTAAATTTATCTTTAATTTTTACATTCGAAGGAATTGTAGCAGTCGAAATAATAATTGCCGGCTATCTGTTTAACTTCATTTTTTCATAAATTATGAAAGTTGGCGCAGCGCACTTCTGTTTACATACCTATAATAGCTTGACTAAATTTTTCATAAATTTCACTTACTATTTTATATGATTTTAGCGATAATTTGGTGAGTAAAATATGATAAACAAAATTCAAAAGGATTCTCCTTATTTTGAGTTTGCAAATAAGCTTTTAGTAAAAAGGGAACTGCATTCATGCAATGCTTCGATGAAAATTGAATCTATAGATTTCTTGAATGAGCTAAAGGATTTTCTCTTCCCGCATTTTTCTAATAAATTTTATTATTCCCAGGAAGACGTTGTATCAAAGCTTCAACTTCTTGAACGAAATCTCATTTCGCTTTTGAAACTCACAACTGAAATTTCCGAAAACGATCTTGAAAAAAATGCCAATCAATTTATAACGAAAATTCCTTTCGTTCACGATATGCTTTGGGAAGATGCAGAAGCAATTTATAAAGGAGATCCAGCCGCCGAAAGCGTAGATGAAGTTATCTTAGCTTATCCGGGATTTATGGCTATACTTATTTACAGGCTTGCACACGAATTATACAAAATAAAAGTTCCAATCATTCCAAGAATTTTAACCGAACACGCGCATCAAGCTACCGGTATCGATATTCATCCCGGAGCAGAAATTGATTCACCATTTTTTATTGATCATGGAACAGGCATTGTAATCGGCGAGACGACTAAGATCGGAAAAAACGTTAAGATATATCAGGGAGTTACACTCGGCGCTTTGAGCGTTGATAAGTCTCTTGCAAACATAAAGCGTCATCCGACAATTGAAGACGACGTTATAATTTATTCTCAAGCCGTAATTCTCGGCGGAGAAACTGTTATTGGTAAAAACAGTATAATCGGCGGCAATGCTTGGTTAACGCAAAGTGTTCCGCCAAATTCAGTCGTTTATAGTAAGATTGAAGTAAAAGTTAGATCAAATGAAAATTATTTTAACACAATGGAATTTATAATCTAAGGAGGAAGAATGAAATACAATAATATTTTAGAAGCGATAGGCAATACTCCTCACATAAAAATTAATAAGTTATACGGAGACAAACAAAATGTTTGGGTTAAGCTTGAAAAAGCTAATCCGGGCGGAAGTATAAAAGATAGAATCGCTTTGTCGATGGTTGAAGATGCCGAAAAGAAAGGGATATTAAAAAAAGGCAGTATTATTGTTGAACCGACGTCAGGCAATACCGGTATTGGACTGGCTATGGTTGCGGCTGTAAAAGAGTACGAAATTATTCTAGTCATGCCGGATTCGATGTCAATTGAAAGAAGAAAATTAATGTCTGCTTATGGTGCAAAGTTTGAACTTACTCCCCGCGAATTTGGTATGAAAGGTGCAATTGAAAAAGCAAAAGAAATTGCTGCAAGCAATCCGAAGGTTTGGATACCTCAGCAGTTTGATAATCCGGCAAATGTTGAAGCTCATATAAATTTTACTTCTAAGGAAATCGTTACGGATTTTCCTAACGGAATAGATTATTTGATCACTGGCGTTGGTACCGGTGGGCATATTACCGGCGTTGCAAGAGTCTTGAAGAATAAATTTCCGAACATTAAAGTGTATGCCGTGGAACCGTCCACTTCTGCTGTTATTTCCGGAGGGAAACCAGGGCCGCATCCATTACAGGGACTAGGGGCAGGTTTTATTCCAAATAATCTCGATACAACATTACTTGACGGAGCAATTTCAGTAACTAAGGAAGAAGCTTTTGAATATGCTCAACGCGCTGCAAAAGAAGAAGGCCTGTTAATTGGAATTTCATCAGGCGCAGCGTTAGCGGCAGTTGCTCAAAAGTTAAAAGAAATCCCCGAAGGGAAAACAATACTGACTTTCAATTACGATACCGGCGAAAGATATTTATCAATCGACGGATTATTTTAAATAATTATAAAAATTTATTAGAGGGAAAATATGGAACTAAGATATCTTGGAAACACCGGAGTAAAAGTCTCTGAAATTTGTTTCGGAGCGATGACATTCGGAGGAAGAGGCTACTGGAAGAGCATCGGGCAGCTTGAACAAAAAGAAGCAACTGGTTTGGTAAACTTAGCCTTCGACGGCGAAATAAATTTTTTTGATACCGCGGATGTTTACTCCGAAGGATTATCCGAGGAGATGCTTGGCAAAGCACTCGGCGAAAGACGAAAAGAAATAATTCTTGCAACTAAAGTTAGGGGCAGAACCGGCGCTGGACCGAATGATGTTGGACTTTCGCGTCATCATATAATTGAAAATTGCAATGCAAGCTTAAAACGATTAGGAACGGATTACATAGACCTTTATCAAGTTCACAGCTTTGATCCTTATACGCCTCTTGAAGAAACACTTCGCGCACTTGATGATTTAGTCCGTGTGGGAAAAGTCCGCTACATAGGCGTATCAAACTACACCGGCTGGCAGTTGATGAAAGCATTATCAATTTCCGAAAGGCAGAATTTGGAAAAGTTTGTTACACTTCAAGCATTTTATTCTTTAATTGCGCGAGACTTAGAAAATGAAATGGTACCGCTTTGCTTAGATCAAAAATTAGGAGTGCTCCCATGGAGTCCTTTAGGAGGCGGCTTTTTAACAGGCAAATACAGACGTGGAAAACCACGCCCAATTGATGCAAGACGCACCGATCCGGAAAATCAATTTCTTCAGTTTGATGAAGAAAAGGGATTTGACATAATTGACGAGCTTGAGCGAATCGCAAAAAATCATAGTGCGTCAATTGTTCAGGCTGTTATAAATTATTTATTAAGAAAGCCTGCAGTATCGTCTGTAATAATCGGAGTGAAGACAAAAGAACAACTTGCAGAAAACATTAAGGCATCTGATTGGGAAATGACTCCGGAAGAGGTGAGTAGACTTGATGAATTAAGCAAGCCTCCCCGTGCCTATCCTTACTGGATGTTGCAGAGGACAGTACAAGACAGATAAATTATTGCTAAATATATTTTGCATCTCGCTCTGCATTATTTGTGCGCTTTGAGATGCACGTATTTTAAACTGGAATCTTTTCTTTATTATTTGATTCTAACGTAATAAAAGGATTAATGAAATTTATGAACGATAAACATTCACACGCGTCAGAACAACATCATCATTCTACTTCTTCAACTAACGATAGGGTATTTAATCAAGGCGCAGACAGACTTCGCACACCGGAAAGAGTTGAACGTTTAGAAATCGAGAGAGTCGTTAATTCATCTCTTGAAGGAGAAAAAATTCACTCTGTTTTGGACATCGGCACAGGCAGCGGGTTGTTCGCAGAAGCATTTCATCAAAGAAAATTAAAAGTTGCAGGAATTGATTCTAATCAAAGCATGGTAGATGCAGCAAAAGAATTTCTCCCTGATTCTACGATCCAAGTAGCACCTGCAGAAGCGTTACCATTTAACGATAATTCTTTTGATTTGACTTTTTTCGGAGTTGTCTTTCATGAAGTCGACAATTATCAGAAAGCAATAAAAGAAGCCTACAGGGTATCGCTAATTAGGACTTCAATTTTAGAATGGGATTATAAAGAAGAAAATTTCGGACCTCCACTTGCTCACAGACTAAGGCCGGAGTTTTTAAAAAGCCTGGCTGAGGAAGCCGGATATAAGAATTTTCAATTCATAAAGTTAAATAGCCTAGTTTTGTATTTGCTTGATAAATAGGCAAAAGAATCTTTTAAATTCGGTTTGAGAATCTTCAGAAATATTCTATTTTTTCAACAATGAAATTTTTAGTTTTACTGATTTCGTTTTAGTAACAAAACCATAAAAATCTTGAAAGAAAAAGTTAGATTTATTTTTGTTGATCTTCTACGTGGTTGGGCGCTTCTTGTAATGTTTGAAGTTCATTCTTTTAATGTTTTGCTTAAGCCTGCTTTACAAAAGACAGATTGGTTCAATCAGTTGAATTTTGTAAACGGGCTTGTTGCACCTTCATTTCTTTTTATCTCCGGTTTCGCTTTCGTTCTGTCCTCGCAAAAAAATTTAGATGAGCTAAGAAAATTCGGAGGAAAATTTTGGAAGAAAATAGCTAGAATTCTATTAGTATTTTTAGTCGGTTATTCTCTTCATATTCCTTTTCTCTCAATTAGACTTATACACGAACGTGCAAACCAACAAATGATGTTAGCTGCGTATAATGTTGATGTCCTTCAGTGTATTGCGGCGGGGTTATTATTTTTATTTATAGCAAGATTGATTATCAGATCTGACAAGAATTACAATGTTTTTCTAATTTTAAGTTTCTTTTTTGTAATTCTTATTTCTCCTCTTTTTTGGCAAATTGATTTCACAAAATTTCTGCCTCTGTTTCTTGCAGATTATTTTAATCCTAATAAGATCG
>JAJYSI010000438.1 GCA_021793635.1 Bacteroidota bacterium | reverse complement strand
CAGCGAAGATATTGTATATCGGAAACAAATTTTTCCCAACCCCCTTCAACCCTAATGGCGCTAACTATTATATAAATCCTCAGCTTTTTCTTGTTCTATTGAATCCTTTGCATTCTTAATTATCCTCTCTTTCTGATGATCATGAATTTGCTTAAAGATATCTACAGCATTCTCTAAGGTCTTATCTTCCATGGTTGAAGTATATACCATTGTCATTATTGTATTCTCTGTTGAATAAACTCTGTCTCGTGTTCCCTTTTTATAGTAATTATCTATAACCTCAAATGGAAATACCGCCCGTTGGTACTCCTTCCGGATGTACCGACACAATGTCCGGCGAACTGAAAAAGCTGGTAAAAGCGGATAAAAAGCGAGAAATTCCCTAAATAGCGCTTGTCATTCCTAGTCATCCCTATCAGCAAGAGGGAATTAACATTCTAATAACAGTAGCGTAATATTGTCTTAATAGACTAAGACTATGTTTGTCACAAAATTAGTTTACTCCTTCACTCATGATAAATTTAATTTCAAAAGATATTTAACGATAATTGCGTGCCGGCTAAATGAAAATAAAAAACATGAAACTTCTGTTTAATTCTTTAGTCTTCCTTCTCGCCGGAATAATTTCCGTTGTAAGATTGGAATCGCTTGAAATAATAATTTCATTACTGTTTTCATCATTATTCCTTCTTCTTAATATTTTTATAAAAGAAGAAAACAGTAAATCAGCTATCGGTCAAACATAATAAACAGAAAACCGCGTTAAAATATTCGCTTCTCCAGCAACCGGGAAGGCAACGTAACTAATAATGCCAATCCGGTTGACTATTTTACAATAGTGCTTTTATAAGAAATTTCATCCATTCTTTTTCGCTGCAAAAGTCGCCCTTTTCAACAAAATCATGATAGAGTTTGAAAATGATCTGAAGACAAATCTTAGACTTGCTAAAAAGCAGCTTGCCGGTCAATCAATTACTCATCTTAAGCAGAAAAAATACTTTAGAATTATGTAATACTGGATTAATGGAAAATACATCTCAATTTCATGATTCAAATATTACCTGATTTATGTGGCGCTATTTTATAATTCCCTGCTGAAGTAAGCGTTTGTTTTTTTTAATAATATTGTTATATTGTAATCAGATAGTTAGAAATTGACATTAAAAGCCGAAAATATTATGGAAAGTAAATTATATTCTAATTTCGTCATAATAAATGTCTATTTAATATATGTTTGTCATGCAGCAAGACAAATACATCCCCGCCGTTATTTTCGAAGTGTGATTATATTTTCGGAAATGTACTTGACTTTCCTTTACAGTTTAATACTTCCTAGACGGGAGAAGGTTGCGTCCGCTTTTTTATTTATTGTTCGTGATAGATTAGAAATGCAATAACTAAATTTCAATTTTAAAACCTATATGAGGAGTCACAAAATGAAAAAGCTATCAGTTGTTTTCGTCCTTATACTCAGTATTTGTTTTATCCAAACCTCACCAGCCCAATTTTTAGATAAGCTGAAAAAAAAGACAGAAGCAAAAATTAAAAAAGAAGGGGAGAGAAGGACTGAAAATAAAATCAACAAAGGCGTGAATAAAGCTTATGACGAAGCTGAAAATCAATTAACGGGCAATAAAGATAAACAACAAGACCCTAAAAAGGACGAACAGAAATCCAATAATGTAAAGAAAGAAACCGAAAATAATCCTCAGATTGTAATCAATTCCAAATATGATTTTATACCGGGAGAAAAGGTTATTTTCTTCGATGACTTTACAGCGGAAAATATTGGCGACTTCCCGGTTCAATGGAATACATCTGGGTCCGGTGAAGTTGTAACTACAAATATTGCTGAAGGAAGATGGTTCAATATTACAAACGGAAGAGGGGCTACAACTCTTGATGCTCCTTTAACATTGCCTGATAATTATACAATTGAGTTCGATGTTATTCCAACTAAAGATTCAAAGAATAATAACATCTTGGCATTTTCATTTTCCATACTAAGTACTAAGAAACCAAAAGATTTAGTCTATGGTTTAGCCAGACCGGGAGATGGAGGAATTCGCTTCTCTTTTGAATATTCTAATTATTATTCCACTTATTTTAATGACCATTCTCCTGAACTAAAAGGGATGGAAAACGAACCCAAATTACAGGCAAATAAAAAATATAGAATTTCAATTTGTGTTCAGAAGACGAGAATAAAGCTTTATGTAGGAGAACAAAAGCTTTTTGATCTTCCAAAAGCTATGTCACAAAACTATAAATATAATATGGTTCGTTTTGACCGGGGCACGACGATGTTTAGTAATTTCCGCATTGCAACCGGTTTGCCCGATATGCGCAGTAAGCTTCTTACCGAAGGTAAACTAATTAGCTACGGAATTTATTTTGATGTAAATAAAGATATTGTAAAACAAGAATCATATCCTTCAATCAAAGAGATTGCTGCAATACTAAAGGATAACCCGGCTGTAAAAATTAAAATTGTCGGCCATACAGATTCCGATGGTGATGACAATTCAAACCTTGATTTATCAAAGCGCCGTGCAGCTTCAGTTAAGAATTCTCTGGTTAATGATTTTAATGTAGAAGCAGCAAGAATAGAGACAGACGGGAAAGGTGAAAGTCAGCCTATTGCAACAAATGATAGCGCAATTAACAAAGCTCTTAACCGCAGGGTTGAGTTCTTAAAATTATAATGATATAAAAAGATTTCAGATATTGACTTATTTTTTGGGAGCCTCCTCTTTCTTCTGAAATTTTAAACATTCCTTCCCGGATGTAACGTAAACTTCTATAGACGGCATCTGTTTTGTCTTCATACCGAAACTTTTACAACCATAGGGATTATTCGGATCCCAGGTGATAAAAAAATGTTTGCATTTTCTGCAGTTAATAGCCATGCAGTAAATTCAAGAATTAATATGAATAAAATAAACACAAGTAAGGAACTACTTTTTTATGTAAGCATTCAGACCAATGACGACTTTTTTGCCATCAATTATACAATCGGTGGGCATGTTTCCATGTGTAGTTGCTACCACTAATGTTTTCCCGGATGCACTGGGTGTTGGCTTTTGTAGCTCGATTACTATGATGAGCTTACCATCTTCTATTTTAACTTCCATTTTACTATCCTCCCAAGTTAATATTATTACTATCGTTTGAATATATTACAATTTGATAAATTACTCTGTAGTTGCCGAACCGTATTCTAAATTCGTTTTCTCTACGGCAAGTTTTCTATATCCGTGTGGTCGTGGTTGTTGCTTCAGTAATTGAAATTTATCCCAGATTTTATTTTTTTCTTTCGAAGGCAGCTTGTTAAAGTCTTTGATAACTCTTTCTTTGAACTCAAGTATGTACATTAATCCATCTTGATTTTCTTCTTAAAATCATCTTCAGATATATTAGAATCTTTTCCCCGGTCTTCTATGATTTTAATACACTCGTTATCCTCGATTATCTC
>JAJYSI010000437.1 GCA_021793635.1 Bacteroidota bacterium | reverse complement strand
ATCTTCCCAGTCTTCTAAAGCCGGATAGTTTTCAACAAGTTGATCATTGCTTAAACTATAAAAGTTAAAAAGTTGTCCTTCGCCTTCATCATTAGAAATCGTAATTTCTTGTTCATTTTCCCAAGTGTTTTCATTCCAATCTGAATATTTAAAAGTATAACCTCCATAAAATTCAATTAGGAAAAGTTGTTTATAAGTTCCATCAGGATAAGCCAAAATAAAAACAGTGTTTCCTTCTAAATGATGGTTGGTTGGATTATAATCTGCCCAGCCAAAACTAAACTGATCATCAGGGTTGCCACCTTGATCGAAAGCTCCGGAAAGCCATTCAGTATCTGAGTTGTAATATTGTGGGGTGTCATCATTGATATCATTTGGGGTGAAAGTATTCCAATCGTTGGGATCGGTTGACATTTCATAGACTTCGATTCCTAATCCGTCGTTGATGCGTTCTCCAAAATCGAAAGCATCCATTCGGAAAAAAGCGATATCCCAAGCATTGACATCGAAGTTTTGTGTTGCGCCAGATTCAAAATCCAGATAAACTTCTTGACTATAATCAGGTTGCATCGATAATTCAAGCACAGTTTCTTGTGCTTTAACTGCAAAAGCTATCAAGCTGAACAGTATAAAAATGTTAAAATGTTTCATGGTAAATAAATTATAAGAATTAAGTATTAAATTATTATTGTAGCAGCTCATAATTGAATTTCGGGTAGCCGCGAAGCCCGTTTTCGTTTTCCATTGCCGTAAATTTTAATTTGTAATAATTTCCGGAAGCATCTTTAAGCACGTAAAAAATATTATTTAATATTCCGCGATCGGGTGGAATGGTGTTTCGCCAGCTTGCCCCAATAACTTGTTGATCTTTTTCCAATTTATTTTCCTCAATATCTGAAATAGTAAAGCTGTCATAAGTGTATTCATCGGTAAAAACTCTATAAGCTTTTACATTTCCTAAATTATTGATTTGCACATAATCAGAAAAGCCATAAGCCGTTTGTGATCCTGTGCCGGGAAGATCTTCGATTTCGATATTAACTGTAAAATTCAAATCCCAGTTTTCCTGCCCGGGTTCTACTTCTGTTATATTCTCATTGACCATACTGTAGAAAGTGAAATTATGTCCGGGTGTTTTGGAAATTGATATTTCTTGAAATTCTGTAGCGTTTAAATCTGCATATTGCAATAAGTAATCTTCTCCTTGTCTGAGAATGCGAATCTTTTTCCAACCTCTCTCTTCTCCTGCTACGGCAACACTTCCGGAATCCGGATTGTCAGTGCCGATTTCGTTACCCATTTTTACCAGATAAACCGGATTTTCTTCGCCGTTTTCACTGATTTCAGCAATGGCGAGCTGATCTAAATTTCCATTGGGATGATCTACATATTGATCAGAATCTTCAACCAAAAAGTTCATTTTAGTTTGTAGCTCAGAGACTAAATTTGAGTTGGAGTTTACTGCATTCAGATCAGTTGTTTCCAAAGATCCGGCAAACATGTATAACGAACTGTTGAGCTTGACGTAAAAGTCTTCCCCTGAATAAAATCCAAGATCCCAAATATCTCTTCTTATTTTTGTTTCTGTTTTAGAAGCCAGATCAACATAAACTTGATTGGGTTCATTAGGACCACCCATTTCTGGAGAAAAACTTCCTCCCAAAGAAGCACTTTCAGAAAAATTGACTTTTAAAGTGGTATTTCCTTGGGAATAAGCTTCAAATTCCGGAAAAATCACATCGATTATATCAAAAGCTATATTGCCTTCTTCAGCAATATCTGTTTGCTTAAACAAATCAAAAGAAACTTTTTGACTTCCTTTTGGAATCGGAATAGAAATTATGCCTTGTTGTTCCTCAGGGTGAGTAGTGAAATCTTCTTCGTTTCCATAAGTTAAGGAATTGGATTGATAAGTCAATTGAACTTCTCCATCTTCAGAAGCGGGAGTAGAAAAAACCAAATTGAGCGTTTTAAAATCTTCCTGACCAGAATAATCTTCTGAACTGTTTTCAAAAGCCACAACAAAATCTTCGTGACCGGGATAATCATCATTACTGCAGCTTGTTAACAATAAGAGGGCAAATAAAAATAATAATTTGCTGATAGGTTTTGATAAAATTGAAAAAAACATCTTTTAAAAATTGAGGTTATACAATAGTTTGAGGAAATAGGAACGACCATAACCCAAGAGCAAGGAAGAATCTCCGCCTCCATGACCTACGTCCGAACCTGATGAAGTTTTGATATTGGTTACATCTAAAAGATTTCGTGCTCCCAAAGTGATTTCCAAATCTCTATGAAAGAAATACTTTTTGATTGAGGCATCCCACCAGCCGTAGCCCTCTTGTTTATCCTTAGTAATCACAATATCGTCTTGATCTCCTATATTGCTGACAAACTGATAAGTAGAGCTGTTATATTTTACATAAGTTGAAAAAACCGTTTTCCATTTTGGAATGCTGTAAGACAATTGTCCTGTAAGTTGTAAAGCATATAAATAAGAATCGTCATAATCTTCTGCACTGTTTAGCACTTTGGATTCTCCGTTTAAGGCTAAACCGATTCCGGCTGAAAGTCGGTTTATCGTAAATTTATTACGCAACGCCATTCCCCAAGTTCGATATTGATCAATATTATGATATTGATAGGCGAGGGGAGAAACCTGCGCAATAATCAAATCGATTTTGTCTTCCACATCTAAATACCAAGCTGAAAACTTTGGTTGATAACGGATTTCAGAATCTTGGAAGTTGAAATTCTTTTTAAGATGAAGAAAGATGGATTTTCCTTTTTCAGGATTTAAATCCTCATTTCCTTGAACATCATGATTAGAATCGACCAGATAAAAATAAAGCTGTTCAAAGTTTGGAGTTTTCGGAGAAGTTCCTGCTACAAGACGCAGTTGATAATCGTTGTTGAATTGATATTTTCCGCTCAAAGAAAAAGCATATTGATCAGAAAACTGAGAAGAATTGATATATCTAAATCCGGGTCGAATAGACAATCGATCAGTAAAATTCAACTCTACTGAAGTAAAAGCACTATACGAATTGAGGCGATTGGTTTGCGTATCTTCTGAAGCATTTTGTTCAGATAATCCGCTGCCTGAACCTTTGTCTAAATCCACTTCATAACCGATTTCAAAATTATAGCGATCGGAGTTTAGCATTTGGTTTAAAGATCCACGGGAATAAAATCCTTCGCGCGTATTGTAATCATATCGATTAGAATTGTATTTTTCTCCGGTGATTAATCTTCTTGTAAAATTTTCAATATTTCTTTTTTGCTCTTGGTAAGAAACAGAAAAATCATAATTCATCCGTTGTTTTAATTTTCCGTTGAAATTCAAATGATGATACAATCGCTGCGATCTAAAAATATCGTCATTGGCTGTTGGGTGAACCGTTTGGGTGGCTTCATTTTCATTTAGTAAAACTTTATTTGAAAATTTATCGGTTTGTTCATGAAAATATTCAAATTT
>JAJYSI010000436.1 GCA_021793635.1 Bacteroidota bacterium | reverse complement strand
CTCGTGCACTTTCAACTTTCACCGGAAAGTTTGACAATCTTGTTGTAGACGGATTTGTAAATTTCATGGCTTATCTCAGTGGTTTTGTCGGTTTAATTTTTAGAAGATTCCAAACCGGAAAAGTCCAGACTTACATTGTTTTCGTTGTTTTCTCAATAGTAATTCTTTTATTCATTTTTAAGTAAAATTTAGTTGAAATTTTAGGTAAATAACATGACGTACTTCCCTATTCTATCGTTTATCACTTTCCTCCCGATTGTTGGGATGATTTTTATTTTGTTCATTCCAAAAACTCAAGCGACAATGATTAAGAGCGTAACGCTTTTGATTACCGGCGCTCAGGTAATAGCCGCTTTATTTATCCTTCACTATTACAATTACAGCTTAGGTGGAATTAACGATCCTAACTCGTTCCAGTTTATGGAAAAATTTAGATGGATTGACATAAGTGGATTTTCATGGATCGGCAGGATTAAAATTGATTACTTCCTCGGTATAGATGGAATTAGCGTTCCGCTTGTTCTTCTTACGGCAATAATTACTTTTATTGCTACTCTATCGTCATGGACAATCGATAAACAAGTCAAAGGATACTTTGCTCTTTTCCTTTTACTCGATACCGGTATGATGGGCGTCTTTGTTGCTCTTGACTTCTTCCTATTTTATATCTTCTGGGAATTAATGCTTCTCCCAATGTACTTTCTTATCGGAATTTGGGGTGGCAAACGAAGAGAATATGCTGCAATTAAATTCTTCCTGTACACTTTGTTCGGAAGTATCTTTATCCTTTTAGTAATGATCGGATTATATTTTAGTACGTCGGAAACCCTTGCAGACGGTACAAGAGTTTTCACATTTAATATGCTTGCAATGATGAACCCTCACAATTACAACCAGTTCGGAATATTATCGCCGCTTAATCCGAACAACTTAAGATTTATTGCTTACATATTTTTGTTTATCGGTTTTGCAATTAAAATTCCAATGTTCCCATTCCACACTTGGCTGCCAGATGCACACGTTGAAGCACCGACCGCAATTAGCGTAATACTTGCCGGAGTATTATTGAAGATGGGAACTTATGGTATCCTTCGTGTATGTTTCCCTATATTTCCGGAGATAACCAGGCAGTTAGTCTGGTATATAGCACTCTTCGGAATGATAAATATTATTTACGGGGCTCTATGCGCAATGGCGCAAAAAGATTTTAAGAAATTGATAGCCTACTCATCAATTTCACACATGGGCTTTGTACTGCTGGGAATGGCATCCTTAAACTCGCTCGGTATCTCAGGAGCAGTATTCCAGATGTTTAACCACGGAACAATTACCGCAATGCTCTTCTTGATTGTCGGAGTTATTTACGATAGAGCGCACACAAGAGAAATTGATGCTTTTGGAGGATTAGCAACTCAAATGCCTATCTATAGCGGATTTGTTGCTCTCGCATTTTTTGCTGCTATCGGGTTGCCCGGATTAAGCGGGTTTGTTTCAGAATCTTTTATTTTCCTGGGCGCTTTTGGATTTGGTTTGATAAGGGTTCTGACTGTAATATCGACTCTCGGAATTTTATTGGGTGCCGGATATATGCTATGGACTTTGCAAAGAGTTTTCCTCGGTCCGCTTAAAGAAAAATGGAGTGCACTATCTGATTTAACGTTCAGGGAATATGCAATGTTTATTCCTCTATCTTTAATCATAATTTTTCTTGGTGTCTATCCCTCGGCTATGCTTAACTTGATGAACTCATCTGTTAATTCAATGGTTAAATTTATGGCGGATGCAAAAGTAATATATAGTTCTTTATCTGGTTTTTAACCTCAGGGCAAATATGCCTTAAGGATTTAAATTTTATTAACAAAATCTTTCTGAATAAAGTGAATACAATCAGTCTTGAATATTTGGTCGATAGCTTAAAGCTTATAAAACCTGAAATAGCGGTAACTATAACCTTAGTTTTACTTGTTCTCGTTGATCTGATAATGAACAAGAACAAAAAATTTCTCCCCTACATCTTTATCGGAGGGCTTGCTGTCACCCTTTACTTTATAATTGCTCAATACGGTACAAGCTCATTTGCTTTTAATATTTCAAAAAATTTGGGAATGGTAATTGTCGATCCGTTTGGAAATTTTTTCAAAATACTTATCGCCGGTTCTTCAATTATTATAATCCTTTTTTCAATGTTATCCAATGAAATAAAAGATGGCGCTGACAGGCAAGGTGAATATTATGTTTTAATTGCCGGAATGATTCTCGGCATGTTCTTTATGGTTTCTTCTGCAGATTTAATTTTGATCTATGTTTCAATTGAGCTGCTGTCTCTTTCCTCTTACGTTCTAGCAGGATTTAATAAACAAGCTATAAGAAATAGCGAAGCCTCATTGAAGTACGTTATTTACGGTGGAATTTCATCAGGGATTATGCTCTTCGGAATTTCAATTCTATACGGATTAACCGGAAGTACAAATCTTTATGAAATAAATTCGCTTGTTCAAGCGTCTCAAGTTCACGGATTTACTTACATTTTATCCGGCTTTTTGATTTTTGTTGCAATTGGTTTTAAGATTTCCGCTGCTCCATTTCATTTCTGGACCCCGGATGTCTACGAGGGCGCACCAATTCCGATTACTGCATATCTATCAATTGCAAGCAAAGCAGCCGGTTTCGCTCTTTTGATCAGATTTGTCAAAATTACTTTTATTCAGTCAGTCGATCCTAACGGATTCTGGCATTTGCTAAATATTATTGACTGGAAAACCTTCATTATAATAATTTCAATCTTAACGATGATTCTTGGTAACTTTGCAGCAATTTGGCAAAACAACATGAAGCGTCTTTTAGCTTATTCAAGCATAGCGCATGCGGGATATTTGCTACTTGGTTTAGCCGTTCTCTCCAATGAGGGAATTGCTGCCATCTTAATTTACTTTGTAATTTATGGATTTATGAACCTTGGAGCATTCCTGGTTGTAATGCTTATTTCAAACAAGCTTGGAAGCGAAGAGATTGACGATTATGACGGACTTGGTTCTAAAGCTCCCTTCTTAAGCGTTTCTCTTGCTATCTTTTTAGTTTCTTTAACAGGATTGCCACCGACAGCAGGTTTTATTGGCAAATTATATATATTTCTTGCTCTTGTAGATGCGAAGATGATCGTTGTTGCAGTTATAGCTTTGCTTAATACTGTGGTTTCTCTCTATTATTATGCGAGAGTTTTGAAACACATGTTCTTGTCGGATTCTACCAAAGAAACACCCGCCTTTACAACCTCAATTTCCTCGATTGTTTTTGTAGCTTTAATGCTTGCGCCGATTTTAATTTTCGGAATTTACTTCACACCGCTAGTAGATTTTGCAAAAAGCTCAATTGCTCTAATGGGCTTTTAAGTATTAAGAATTAGCATAATTTTAACAATCTTGGTGATATCTAATATTGCTAAGTTGTTTCTGCATTGCATAATGTATATTAAAGAATTCCATCA
>JAJYSI010000435.1 GCA_021793635.1 Bacteroidota bacterium | reverse complement strand
AATTATTGTTATAGTTTTTACCGTGTCTCCGATATATTTAGAGAAATCATATGAAACTTTCACCCATTGGTGTGCCACTGTATTGGAATCAAAAGTATCTCCTGAACTCCATCCGGTTCCTTCAATCTTAAAATCCACTCGCGAGGTTGTATCTTTATAAACTAGTAATGTAGGTTTACAGTTTTCAGATGTAACCACAAACGGAACTATTTTATTATTGAAAACCCCTTCCCAAGGAGCACCGGATTTATCAACAGTAAATTTTGCAACATGGGCAGTAGTATCCAAACCGGACTTATCAGGATTAGCAACTACTGAAAATGTATCAGCCGCAGGTGTAAAAACTGTCCACCCTGTATCTTGCGCAGTTGTTTCGAAATCCCAAAGATTTACAGCTACTGGATGAACGAAGTCTATATAATCAAAATAGTTTACACTGCTGTAAGTTCTTGATGCACCTGAAGCAAAATCAGGAATTATTGTTATAGTTTTTACCGTTTTCCCAATATATGCCGAAAAATCATATGAAACTTGCACCCACTGATGTGCCACCTTATTGGAATCAAAAGTATCTCCAGTCGACCACCCGTCCCCTTCATATTTAAAATCGACTCGCGAGGTTGTATCTTTATAAACTAGTAATGTGGGTTTACAGTTTTCAGCTGTAACAACAAACGGAGTTATTTTGTTATTGAAAACCCCTTCCCAGAGTGCACCAGATTTATCAACAGTAAATTTAGCAACGTGAGCCGTTGTATTCAAACCGGACATATCAGGATTAGCTACTACTGAAAATGTATCAGCCGCAGGTGTAAAAACTGTCCATCCTGTATCTTGCGCAGTTGTTTCAAAATCCCATACTGATTGGCCGAATGCGCAAAAAGAGATGGAAATCAGAAAGAGTATTAGATATTTCATAAAAACCTCAGTTTTTTAGATGTTATGGAAATAATAATATTATGAAAACGTTTACATAAAATTCAAATAAGTTGCCTCTTGTGGGAAAGGAAATAAAATGAAAACGTTTACATTATAATCTAAGATTTTTATTTTTGTTTGTCAAGCATAAAGTATTCTATCTTAGGGTTGATTTGATTAATGTATGATGGATCTACTTATGTAAATGCACAGACGAGAATTATCCATAATTTAAACTCATGATAGGAAACATTTTGAGACGTTGTCAAAATGAAACTTTCATTATATTCTGGTATCTAGATTAAGAATCATCTCACTTTTATCACTGCCAAAGTAATATCATCGGACTGCGTTGTGCCTTTAGCGAAAGCCTGCACTTCATCTTTTATTCTGTTCATTATATCGTTTGAATTTGATGAACTGATTTCAATAGATAGGCTTTCAAGCTTCTCATCCGAGAATTCTTCGTCGTCAATATTCTTTGCCTCGGTAACACCGTCTGTAAAGAGGATTAAAACATCATCTTTTTTCAGCTGGATTGATTCAGATAAATATGGGACGAATGTCTTCATTACGCCTAGAATAATTCCGCCTTTATCAAGCTTGACTATTTTACCATCGCGAATTAATAACGGCGGGTTATGTCCGGCATTTACATAATTAATAGTTTTTGTTTCGTTCTCTAAAATCATCCAGAAGAATGTAATAAACTTTCCGTCTGAAATATTTTCCGAAACCAAATCGTTTATCAGAGCAGTAGCTTCATTAAGTTTCATTCCCTGCTTGCAGATTATCTTTAAGAAGGCTTGGAGATTAGCCATCAATAAGGCGGCAGGAACGCCTTTGCCCGAAACATCTGCAATGGAAATGCAAAATGAATTATCATCAAGAGGAATAACATCGTAGTAATCACCTCCAACTTGCTGGGATGTTAAATTCAAAACTGAAATATCAAAATTATTGTAAGCAGGAATTTCTTTCGGTAAAAGATTTCTCTGAATGCCTCTGGCAAGCTCAAGCTCTTCTTCCATTTTTTGTTTAGCAAGAGCTTCCTTGAACAAGCGTCTATTTTCTAAAGAAATAATGGCTAAGCTTCCCGTTGAGTAAATGAATTCGATATCTGATTCTGAATATTTTTGATTGTTAATTCTTTTGCCAAGAAGAATAAGTCCTTTAGTTTCTCCTTGCAGTTCCATTGGTACAATCAGTTCGATACCGATTTCTGCAAGCCGGTTATAGCTTGTTAGAACTTCTCTTTCGTTAATTGGATTTGCTAATTTTGAAAAATCATAGCATTCAATTGCATCTAGTAAATTGTGCTCCGGAAATTTTGATTCAAGTATCCTTGCCCCGTTATCAATAAAAGTAACTACCGCAAACCTTGAAACAAGAAACTGCCCGATGACAGAATAAACCAATAGTTTAGCAACTTTTGTAGATTCAGAAACAATTCCAAATTCTTTACTTAGTTCAAAAAGCGAATTAAGCCTTTGTATCCTTGTGTCCAGTTTACGGTTAACTTTTTTTATTTCTTCAAGAATAATTGAATTCTGAATTGCAGAGGCGGCAATGTTTAAAATAGTTTTTAAGAATTCTATATCATCTTCGTTGAAGGCAGATTTATTCAGCTTTTCACCGAGACAAACAACTCCAAGACATTCATCCGATGAGCAAATTTTTTCGACAGCCTGAAGCTTTGCTTCTTTAAAAAAATTTTGAAGCTGTTCATTATCTAGCGAATTATCGGCGGTAGAAATTTCAGGAAATTTTTTTTTTAATTCTTCCGGTATTCCTTTGGAAGATTTAATTTGCATTTTCCCCTCTGCCTTTAGAGCAATTAAGCCCCTCGTAGCCAGAAATTTCCCCATGCATGTTAAGAGGACATTGTTAAGAATGAAGTCGAGATCGAGACTGCTGTTTATAATCCTGCTGAACTCCACTAGAGCAGTAAGATTTCTTTTTACCTTAATGTTCTCAGTGTCTATCATTCTTAACTTGCACCGTTAAGATTTTTTGAAAGAAGCACCTGGTTGTATTTACCTGGCACCGAAACATATTTCACTTCATCCATCAGAGACTTCATTAAGTACATACCCAATCCGCCGACTCTGTGCTGTCTATAATATTTCTGAAGATCGGGATCCGGAATACTTTCCGGATTAAACGGTACACCGTGATCGATAATCTGGACAGTAAACTTTTTATCCTTGTACTTAAGCTTAATGGTAATCTCGCCTTCCGGATAAGATTTATAAGCATGCTTAATAATGTTAGTGCATGCTTCGTCTACAGCAAGAATAATATTATCAATTACTTCTTTTGTAAAGCCGACATCAAGCGCCGCTGCATAAACAAAATCTCTTATAGTCGAAAGGTTATTCGTTTTGCTTTGGACTACAAGCACTTTATCTTTTATCTTTTTATTTTCCATTTTCAAGTTTCTTTATCTGGCTAAATTTGTTTATAGCTTCATCTTCTTCTTTATAAATTTCATAAAGAAGAGGAAAGCCCAGCAAGTCGAAAATGTTAAATACTTTATCGTTCATTGCCGATAATTTTATGTCTAGAT
>JAJYSI010000434.1 GCA_021793635.1 Bacteroidota bacterium | reverse complement strand
AAGTGTGTTTCCGCCTCGCGATATAAAGCGTCCTCCTCTCCTCGTTGGGTTAAAACAAGTTTTTCATCAGGGGCAAAGTCGGTGTAATCTGGCATGCTCTGCTGATTAAAGACAAATAATCCGATGATTAACAAAACACTTGCGGCAATGGCCAGTGAACCCCATTTAAAGTGTCTCCTTTTGGAGCTTGTTTTTACAGTTTCACGAGCTTCATCTTCACTGTATACAAACTCCTGATCAGCTGCTTTGAGTGCACTTTTAAAATCTTTCCGCTCATCAGAAAATTGATTTTTAAGCGTTTTATAAATGGTTTTAAAATCTTCAAAATCACGATTAAAATCAGCGTCCTTTCGAAGCCGATTTTCAAAATCTCTTTGATCTTTATCAGACAGGTTGCCCTCTAAATACGCGTCGAATAATTTTATAGCTTTCTGATCCACAACTCATAAATTTTTTAATCCCTCATAATCAGGATGCGATTGAATTAATGCCGTTAATTTGGACAAACAAATCGATTTCTTTTTACGGGCATAAGCATAGGTTATATTCAACTTTTCCGCCACTTCTTTCATTGACAATGAGGACAACCCTAACGTAATTAACCGTTTGCAGGTCTCTCCCATTTCTGAAAGCATCTTTAAATAAAGATTTTGCTGCCCTTCAAAACGTCGATTTTCGTCGGCCATTTCATCAGCCTCTTCAACAATAGATAAACGTTCTTCCTGAAGTGTTACCCCTTTATTGGCTTTTTTCTTTAACGCATTATACCATTTCCTCTTACAAACCAAGAAGAAAAAGGCATCAAAAGGACAAGTTAACTCTAAATCCTTTGTCTTTGCCTGATCATAAATGCTAACAAGCGCTTCTTGTACAATATCGCGAGCACGCATCTCATCGCCATTATTTTTACAGACAAATCCAATCACTTTAGGCACAAATTTCTCATAAATCTCACGAATGAGATGTGGGTCATTTTCCACCAATGCCTTAATATACTTTTGATCAGAGTGAGTTTTCTTATTGGTCACAGACGAGAAATTAAGTCTTTAAATATAAAAAAGAACTAAGGGGTAACAAAATAAAAGTCATTTGATATAGTTATAAAACCGATAAACCCTCAGATGATGAAAACTATTTTAAAAAAACCTGAAAACTTAGTTTTGTTTCTCTTAATAGTAATCCTGATCGCTTTATTATTTAGCCTACACGATTATAAGAACAAATCTTCTAATCAAATAAGTAGTAGAGACACGGTTTTTACGCTTTATTAGAAGAAAAGCTTAAGAATCGACAACAATTCTCTAAAAAAACCTACAATCAGCTCATATTTGTAGGTTCTAAGCTTCCTGCTATTCATTTTATAAAATGTTAATGATTTCTTATTTTTAAGTATTACTTAAATAATTTTATCTTTATAGAATGTTTAATGACACATCCATGCAAGGTTTACTCAAAATATATGGTGGTATTTTTTGCTTCTTTTTGATCATAAAAACCACAACCGCACAAACAGTATATCAAGATACCACCGTACGTTCGGCCCCCATATCAAATACGATACGCGGTAATACGGCCGAGTTTTCTGCCGATATGCCTCCCTTAATTCAAATCTCGGGAGCTCCGGAAGCTTATTACTCGTATTACTGGGAATTTGGAGATGGCGAATTTAGTTTTGAAGAAAAACCTAAACACACTTACAAAAAGGAAGGTGAATATACAATCAGTTTATGGAGTACCAATAACTATGATAACGGAAAACCTCCCACCAGTCGGCCGGAAACCATTCAAATTGACAAGGATTTTGAAGCTGCTTCAAATGGTGATGATCTGAGTCAAAAGCCTTCTTTGAACTTTCCTAAGGAAGAAAACTTTATCATAAAAACCAACCGCGATCCTCTTCCTGACGAAGACATGGTTTTGATTACAAGCTATAAAAACACCAAAAGCTACGTAACCAACGGCGAACTTTACTTATTCTACAACGATATCAAATTCAAAGCGGATAATTTCACTTTAGAAGACACTAGACTTTATCACGGGGAAATTATTGATAAAGACGAGTTTTTTGCCGTCTACAATCCAGAAAAAAATGATTCTGAATTTCATTTAGCCAGCCTCAACACTTCTCCAATAAAACCTAAGAGGTTCCACTTTCAAGATTCGCTAAACTTACCACTGCCGATGCAAATTGAAGAATCAAACGCCCTTTACAGGAATTCACAAAAGATAAAGTTTGAAGACATGCAACCGGGAGAAGAGCGTCATATTTTCAGGACTCTAAAAACAACTCCTGAGATGATTAAAGACACCAGTGCCATCATCAGTATTAGAAGCATCTATGTTCCGGATAAGAATTATAGCGACTACAACGTAAAGGATACCGAAATGGAAATTGTCACCTCCCACGATCCCAATAAAATGTCCTCCAATGGTACTTTTATGAGTTATCGGTTTTCCAATTCTAAAAATCTAAAGTTTAAAGTCAAGTTTCAAAATGACGGAGAAGGCCCGGCCAATACGATTCGCTTACAAATTGATACCCCCGACATGTTTGACAGAAACACTTTAGAAATTACCGACACTTATCCTCAAGTTCCTATCTGTAATCATTCAAATTCGACGATTTCTTGTATCGATACGACCTCAACAGAAGACAAGCTTATTTTTACGTTTAAGAACATCTATTTACCGGGTTCTAACCAAAAAAATGTAATGGATCGAGATTCTACCAAAGGATTCGTAAAATACAGAATGAAGTATACTAAAAAGCACTATAAAAAGAAGACCAGAAGCAGAACAGCCATTTATTTTGATAAAAACGAGCCTGTTTATACAAATTATTCTGCCACACGGTTTTCTCCCGGAATTTCGATAGGTGCTAAAGCCGGTTATATTTACACTCCAAAATATGACAAAAGCCGGGAGTTTTTTATCGGTGCAACGGTGTCTCCTTACAAGTCTTATAAGAGTTATCTGCAAAGTGAAATTTACCTTTCTCTCGCTACTTTTGAAAATCTTAAAAACTATAAAATCCTCGAGGAGCCCGGGGCCATGGAAACCATTATGCACAAACAGGAGTTGAACGAAAAAACCAAAAATATGACGGCTTATTTGGTTCCTATCTCCTATCATTATAATGCGACAGATTTTATGGCGTTCGAAACCGGCATTCAACTACAAACAGATATTAATACCAAAACTGACAAGAGTGGTAGTACTCAAGATTTTTATTATTTTGAAGAAGGCGATCGCATTATAGAAAAGGCTGCAACCGAGAAAAGAACTATAGATGAAAGCGGAGAGCAAAAACACTTTAAAAATTTCAATTACGGTGTGTTTGCCGGTCTTAATTTAGGGCAAGTCCGCATCGGTCCAAGTCTAGGCGTTCGATATGTTTATAATTTTAAAGAGCCGCATTCTCAATTACAAGCCTATGCGATTTGGAAGTTCTAAAGTTCAGTTTTTTCTTATTGTTTTCTGCCTTAACATAGGTACTT
>JAJYSI010000433.1 GCA_021793635.1 Bacteroidota bacterium | reverse complement strand
CCGATCTGTTACTTGCGTATCGCTTCTTACCACCATTCCGTGAAATTCTTTTATTATTTTTTGAATTTCTTCTTTCGGCATACCGGGTTTATAAGTAACTTCAAAACCAGCTTTCTCCAAAATACCTGCACACTTTTTATCAACGGCATCTGTTATAATAATTTTTTTCATGGTTCTCCAACGATTTTATCAATTAGAAATTGTAAGAAATTTTTTATAGAACGGCTTTTAGTTTATTTACGATTTGAGCTTTCGGAACCGCCCCGATTATAGTTTCTTTAACCATCCCGTCTTTGAATATTAATAGAGTAGGAATGCTCCGAACGCCATATTTTATAGATGTCTGCTGGTTATTATCTACATCTAACTTACCTATTTTCAGCTTACCGGAATATTCAATGGCTAATTCCTCAACAATAGGAGCAATCATTCTGCATGGACCGCACCACACGGCCCAAAAATCTATTAACACTGGTTTATCAGATTTAATAACTTCAGTATCAAAATTTTCATCTGTAATTGTAATTGGTTTCATTTTATCCTTCTTAAATTAAATATTAATTAATTTGTCCTGTGGTTCTCCTTGACCGATAAAATTTACTACATCTTCACCGCCATCCGCATGAATTAACCCACCGGAAATCCATTCACCTCCCTCTTTACAAAGAAGCGAAATAACTTTTGCCACATCTTGAGGTGTAGTTAAACGGGAGCGGGGATTTTTCCTTCTCGCTACTTCTATCATCGATATATTACCGGGAATTTTTCTTAATGCAGGTGTATCCGTGACTCCTGCCATTATTGGATTAACCGATACTTCCATAAAACCAAGTTCACTTGAAAGCTGACGGCAATGAGATTCAAGTGCGGCTTTGGCTGCGGAAACTGCGCCATAAGCCGGTATTGCCGAATGCCCACCCGAACTGGTCATTGCAAATATTCTGGCTTTATTCGCCAACAAATTATTCATTACCAAATCCTGCGCCCAGTAAACTAGAGAATTTGCCATTACATCCATAGTCATTTCCATTTGCGGCTTGGTTAACGGCTGTTCACCCGATTGTGGGATGAAGGGTTTTAAAGAACCGAATGCAAGCGAATGCATTAAAATTTTTATGATAGGTTTCCCATTTGAGAGCTTTGTTAGCTCAGATATAATTTCTTTTCTTTTAATATCGTCGGCTGCATTAACATTAAAAAAAAGAGATTTTGAACCGGTTGATTTTATATGACTCAAAATCCTATCTACATTAGACATCGTTGCCTGACGATCAAGATGAATGCCCACAATGTTAAAACCATCCTCGGCTAATTTTAGTGAAGTTGCTTCGCCAAACCCTGAAGAAGCGCCAAGAATAACTGCCCAGAAATTTTTATTGTCATTTGCGTCCATCTTTAGCCTTAATTGTTATAAAATCGGAAAGGTAAAATTACGAAATCGAAGCCTGTCACACAATACGAAAATCTTTATTAGTGAACTTCATCATTCCACAACTCGACCACTCCCCCCTTACCTCTTCCCCGTAAAGGTTACTGAATCCTCCCCAAGAGCCCCGTTTATTGCATCAACAAAATCATTCGATATCTTTGCCCGGTAATCTTTTAGAAAGAATAGTCGTTGCTTTGAACCGTTGTTAGCCAGGCTAATATACACCGGGATATTTCCTCTATGATTTTCAAGAACGGACTTTAACGCTATAATTTTTTCCACAGAGCCGGTAGTCGAATCTATCGCAATGTTTATACTCTCCGTAAATCTTTCACGCGCCGATTCAAGCGGAATTACATCATCAATTTGGATTTTAATTGCGTCGCCGCTGCTCTCCGGTTTTCCAATAATAAATACGCATTCTTCTTCGCTTAAATATTTTCCGTACTTATCATACGTTTTTGAAAATACCAAAGCTTCACATGAACCGGAAAAATCATCAAGTGTTAAAAATGCCATTAATTTTCCGGCTTTATCTATTTTTGTTTCGAGCGATGTTATAACACCGCATGCTCTTACAGAATCCACCTTTTGCTCTTCTAATTCTTCTGTTTCTCCAAGATGAATTGTAGCGAATGATCGAAATTCAACTTCATATTTTTGAAGAGGATGACCGGTTACATAAAATCCGATAACCTCTCTCTCTCTTGCCAATTTTTCTTTTTCTGACCAAGGTTTGGTATCAGGAAGTTTTGGCTCCGAAATTTTCATCACTTCCTCCGCACTTCCGAATAAACTGTTCTCAGACGAGCTTTGGAATTGCGCCGCTTTGTGACCAAACTCTAATGCACTTTCAACAGCTTCAAATAATTGCGCCCTGTTTTGGTTGGTGTTATCGAAAGCCCCTGCAATTACTAAGCCTTCCAGCGTTCGCTTATTTACAAGTCGTGTATCAACATTAGAGCAAAAATCATAAATGCTTGTAAAATCTCTTTTCAATTTATTTCTTGAGCGAATAATTTCTTCTACTGCATTGATACCTACATTTTTTATTGCAGACATTCCGAACCTAATTTTCTCTTCAACAACGTCAAATGATACCGTAGGATTATTTACATCAGGCGGCAGTACTTCGATCTTTAGCTTACGGCAGTCTTCTAAAAAGTTTGAGACTTTGTTTTTGTTACCGAATTCGTTTGTTAAGTTGGCTGCCAAAAACTCTGCAGTGTAATGGGCTTTCAAATAAGCCGTTTGGTATGCAACATAGCTATAAGCAACAGAGTGGCTCTTATTGAAACCATAGTTTGCAAACTTATCTATCGCATCAAAAATTTCTTCTGCAATTTTTTGGGGAATGGAATTTTCTCCGGCGCCTTGCACAAACTTTGTTTTTTGCTGCGCCATTGCAAGCAAATCTTTTTTCCCCATCGCGCGGCGAAGAATATCTGCTTCCGCAAGGCTCATACCGCCAACTTTATTGGCGATCTGGATTACTTGTTCCTGATATACAATAACCCCATAAGTTTCTTTTAATATCGGTTCAAGTATAGGATGAAGATATTTTACTTCTTTTACTCCGTATTTCCGGTCGATAAAATCATCTATAAATTCCATTGGACCGGGGCGATAAAGAGCATTCATTGCAGATAAATCGCTTATACTCCTTGGTTTAAGCTTCTTTAAATACTCGCGCATTGATCCCGATTCAAACTGGAATATACCGGTCGTTTGTCCTTTCCAGAAAAGTTGAAAGGTTTTCTCATCATTCAGCGGAATGTTATCGATGTCAATTTCCACCCCGTGATTTTTTTTGATTAAACTTAGCGCATCACGAATAATTGTTAAAGTGCGGAGTCCGAGAAAATCCATTTTCAACAAACCGGCGCCTTCAATTTCTTTCATGTTGAATTGTGTTACGATATCATTTTGTGATACCGCATTTGCAAGAGGAACATAATTACTGACATCGTCGGGAGTTATTACTACACCTGCAGCATGTTTGGAGGCATTGCGGTTCATCCCTTCTAAAACTTTTGCGTACTTTATTAAATTTAGGATATCCGTTTCTTTCGAATCTTT
>JAJYSI010000432.1 GCA_021793635.1 Bacteroidota bacterium | reverse complement strand
AAATTTAACTCGCGAAGCTGTTGGTTTTGTGGTATTGTTGTTGAGTCAATATTATAATCACGATTAAATTCAACGGGATTTATTCTATCGGGTGAGGTATATTTATCCTGGATAAATCTGTCGTGATATGAAATCCCTATTTCGCCTAAAGAAACTTTTCCGATTTCAACTTTTTGCGGGTCAACAGTAAAGAGAATATTTGTAGCATAGCCAAAATTATTATTATCTGCCGAAGAAAATCTATTTCGATTATAAAGACTGCCCGCATATTCAACGTTAAGATTTACACCTTTTGACGGTTGATAATTAAAAGCCAAATTAGCGTTCTGTTTTAATTCCGGCAAAGGAAGAAATATTACAGGAGCATAATTCCCCTGGTGTATTCCGGCAAATTTATAATCTCCAATACTTATATTAACATAATCTCCTCGCTGTTCTCCGACGTAGCTAAAGACAACATTGTAAACCGCATATACTCCGCCGGGGTTGTAAACATAATATGAATAGGCAGCTCCGTTGATAAGAGTATCAATACGTGAATAGGTTCCGTGAAGATTTCCGAGTGAATCCGGCACCGCTAATGAGATACCTGTTTTAGTTGCCTTTGAGGGATCATTACCGGCAGCGGCAATTAGCGCTTTATCAGAATCCGATAAAACAACATCTATAGGCGCATCCTGGTTATCACCTTCACGAATGTATTGAAATTTAATTCCGAGCTTATCATTAAGTAATTTTGATTCAACACCTGCTCCGAAGAAAGTACGCTGATACTTTTGATCGGAGTACTCAAAATCAATTGAAATTCTGCTTGCAGAAGTAATAAGTCTATTTGGGGTAAAGGTTATTTGGGCGTTTGCATAATCAATTATGTAATCGTTCCTTTCGCCCCTCTTCATTTCTATTCCGTCGATATATACTTTTTCAGAGCCTGCGATAATAATGATATTTCTTTCGTTATTTTCTCCGGTTAAAATGTAAGGGCCCTGAACTCCGTCGGCACCATTAAAGCTATTAGTTGTATATTTCCCTTTGGCGCTGGCTATTGCAATGTAGGCTTTTTGCTCACCATAATTAAATTCACCAAGCAGCCCTTGCAGTTTTCTATCAATAGGACCGAACACGCCAATTTTTTTTTGAAGGGTATAATCTCCGAAAGTAGCCGTGGCGTTTGGATGCTTAATCTGGATAAACACGTTATCAAGCTGGTCGAGAGTAGCCGTGTTGCCTTCCGGTTGAATAGGAGTATTTTGATCGGTAAGTGCAGCGACAATTTCAATTTCTTTAGAGAGTCTTCCGGATAATTGAAGGCGCAATCCGCTATTGAGCGATAAATCCTGATTCGTACCAACCGTAAAGCCTCTCACAATTGTTCCGCTTTTTTGGATACCGCTGCCAAATATAGTCTCGGCATTCAAGGGAGCGCTTTCATTATTTGAAACGCCGACTGTGTCCCCAAGCTTTTTATCAAACTTATATGCTAAAATTCGGTTCTTATATTCTTTTTGAAGAGCGAGATTTACAGTTTCATAAGTCACTATCAAAGTGTCAAACGCAGAATATGGAAGGCTATCCGAGAGTACAAAGGAAGATGTTGAGTATGAGAAGCTGTAATCTTTAGAAGGTAATATTTTCCCTTTTAATTTTATTATCTCAGAAAAAGGGACAATCACGGGTTGGGAAAGATGATATTCATTACCAAAATTGATCCGGATTGAATCGGTGACGATTGAATTATAAAATTTTTGCTGAGCAACTATTAATTGCGCGGCATCTAGACTAAAGATTGCGAGGATAAATAATAAGTTAAATTTCAAAAAATGAATTTAATTTTGTGAATTTCAAATCTAAATTTACATCATTCTTTTATCAAGTCTAATGGGTTTACATTATAAAATGATTCGGCATATTTCGTTCAAAGGCAGTTCTGAAACCGATGAATCGGTTCGAAGGTAGGTTTCTCATATTTTTTCCCACGAATGAATTCGTGGGCTGCTTTTTTTCCCTTTATTTGATTTACTACTAATATACATTTTTTGAATAATTTTTTTTGTGAAACCGATGAATCGGTTCGAAGGCAGGCTTTTCATATTTTTTCCCACGAATGAATTCGTGGGCTGCTTTTTTTTCCCTTTATTTGATTTACTAACTCATGTTACGCAAACAATTTCAAATATAATGGTAGCGAAGTGCAAAACTCCGAGGTTTAGGAAAACCTCGGAGTTTCTCATTATGTAATAATAACCCATTGCGTAACATCAGTTACTAATAATTATCTCTATAGCAATTGCGTTGACTTAATATAGGGTAGTTCTAAAAACTATCTTTTATAAAAATTTAACGCAAAGAATACGCGACGTTCGCAGAGAATATTGAAGTTTTTAGAAGTGCCCTATATAGATATTTGTAAAGATTTATATTATTTCAAAAGCGGCATTTGTGAAACCGATGAATCGGTTCGAAAGTATGCTTTTCATCTTTTTCCCCACGAATAAATTCGTGGGCTGCTTTTTTTCCCTTTAATTGATTTACTTCTAATAACCACTTTTTTAATAATTCTTTTTTGAGTAAAAAAAGATAAAAGATTTCTTTATGGAGTCAGCCTTCAGCGACCTGCAGAGAAACAAGGGAGTATTAATCCAAGCCAAAGTACTAGCCCTCACCCTAAATCTCTCCCAAATGGAGAGGGAAAAATTATGAGTGTTGTTTTGGAATCACTTATTTCTGATATATAGAATTTTAGGTTGAAGAGATCTGATTTTGGATGATACCTTTGATAAATCTCACGCTTTTGCCTTTAATTGGTTATTGAAAATGATTTATATTTGTAATTGATTTTTTTATTGGGGGAATTAAGTTCAAGTTTAAGTACATAAATATACGATAGGAAAGAATATAAAATGGATTTTAAAATATTACCAACTTCAGATTTCAAAAAATCTTCATTGGATGAGACTTATAAATTTTTAGGAGCAACTGAAACCGGACTTAGCAGTTCAGAGGTTCAAAACCGGCTTGCTACTTTTGGACGTAATGCAATTGAGGGGAAAAAGAAGAATCCAGTCCTCGAATTTATTAGCCGCTTCTGGGGACCTATGCCGTGGCTTCTGGAGCTTGCGATGGTTCTCTCGTTTTTTCTTCAACATGAGATTGAAGGGATTATAATATTCGTCCTGCTTACTGTAAATGCAATAATTGGTTTTATGCATTCTCAAGGTTCTCAAAAGGCTGTGGAATTACTCAAGCAGCGTCTTGCTATCAGAGCTAAGGTATTACGCGACGGCTCATGGTCTTTGGCTGAATCAAGCGATATCGTTCCGGGAGATATTATTATTGTGAAACTCGGAGATATTATACCTGCGGATGCAAAAATAATCAGCGGCGATATTTCTATTGATGAATCAGCTTTGACCGGGGAATCTCTACCGGTGGAAAGTCAGTCGTTGGATATCACTTATTCAGGTTCTGTCGTAAAACGGGGTGAGGCTAAATGCATTGTGGTAAATACCGGAGCAA
>JAJYSI010000431.1 GCA_021793635.1 Bacteroidota bacterium | reverse complement strand
AATATTTGAATTATGAAACGTGTATTTTTATTTACCGCGATTCTCTTTTTTATTACCACTGATATTCAAGCCCAGGAATTGGCTTTGGTTGTAGTAAAAAAACAAATCGGATACATCGATACTTCAGGGAAATTTGTCATTGAACCCAAATTTAAAAATGCCCGAGAATTTTCCGGACCTTATGCCGTTGCCAAAGAAGGAAAAGATTGGGGGTATATCAACACCAAAGGCGAATGGGCCATCAAACCTCAATTTCAACGTGCCGATCCGTTTAATTCGGGAATCGCTTTGGTTCAAAAAGACGGAAGATGGTATTATATCGATACCAATAACAACGAAATCAAAACTCCTGAAACCGATAAATATTTCTCTTTTAATGATGGTGTGGCTTTTATCCGAAACGATAAAAAAATCGGGATCATCAATACCTCCGGAAAAACCGTTTTGGAACCTACGTATGAAGTGATTAAAAACTTTCATCATGGCTATGCCAAATTTAAAGACGGCGATAAATGGGGAATTCTTGACAAAAACGGAAAAATCGTTGTTCCTGCAGAATATGACGAAATCGGAACCTACTCTCCCAAAGGAAATTGGGCAAAAAAAGGCGATCAGTGGGGTGTGCTGAACAACGGAAAATTCACTGAAGTTTCCGGTGTGGAAAAAATTTATGATTTCCCAAAAAATTCAAACTTAACGTATGCACGGAAAGACGGAAAAATGGGCTTTATCAATGCTCAAGGAAAATGGGTGATTGAACCGCAATACGACAAAGCGCGTGCTTTTAATGCAGGAATTGCACCCGTTTTTAAAGATAATAATTGGGGATATATCGACGAACAAGGAAAAGTGGTGGTCGATTTTAAATATAAAGATGCTGAAGTTGCCGGAAACAACGGACTGGCACCTGTTAAAGAATCAAAATTATGGGGATTTATCAATAAAAAAGGCGAATTGGTTATCCCGATGGATTATGACATTTCTATCTCCATGATCGGATTTCTTCAATCCGGAGACGCTAAAGGTTTTCAAGAAAATGGTTTGACTCGTGTTCGTCAAAAAAAGAAATGGGGGTTTTTAAACTCAAAAGGAGAATTGTTGGCAAATACCTGGTTTGACAATGCCGAAAATTTCGTAGATACTACAAAATACAGAACAAAAGATTTTTACGAATAAAAACTTTTATCGTTTTTTAATCTTTAAAGAAATAAATGAAGACTGAAACTATACGGAAATTTGCATTGGTCACCGGCGGATCGAGAGGAATCGGACGCGCAATTTGTCTGCAATTGGCAAAAGATCACAACTACGAATTATTAATAAACTACCGAGGAAACGAAACGGCAGCGCAAGAAACTTTAAAAATGGTTCAAGAAGCCGGCGGAAAAGCAGAATTGCTCCAATTTGATGTTGCCGATTCTGAGAAAGTTTCCGAAACCCTGGAAATCTGGAAAAAAGAAAATCCAAATGCAGTGATTGAAGTCATTGTCAACAATGCCGGAATTACAAAAGACGGACTTTTTATGTGGATGAAACCCGAAGATTGGCACAGCGTGATCAACACCAGTTTAAACGGTTTTTACAACGTTACCCAACCGTTGATGCAACCGCTTTTGATTAATAAATACGGACGGATTATCAATATGGTTTCCGTTTCCGGATTAAAAGGAACTCCAGGACAAGTAAATTATTCTGCTGCAAAAGCGGCCATTGTGGGTGCCACAAAAGCGCTGGCACAAGAAGTGGCAAAAAGAAATATCACAGTCAATGCCGTGGCGCCGGGATTTATCCAAAGTGACATGACTGCAGCATTGGATGAAAAAGAGCTCAAAAAAATGATTCCTGCCAATCGATTCGGAAAACCGGAAGAAGTGGCACATGTGGTCAGTTTTTTAGTATCCGAAAAATCCGGATATATCACAGGAGAAGTGATTCACGTAAATGGTGGAATTTATTCCTAAATATATAAACCAAAAAAACTATTAAAGAAGATTAAGAAGAAAAAGAAGATGAGGAGAGTAGTGATAACAGGTATGGGAATTTACTCATGCATCGGAAAAAACCTGGAAGAGGTAAAAGAATCGTTGTATCAAGGAAAATCCGGAATTATTTATGATAAAAACCGAGAAGATTTCGGCTATCGATCGTGTTTAACAGGCTGGGTGGACGAACCCGATTTAAAGAAGTTGTTATCTCGCCGCGAACGAATCAGTTTGGGGCAGGAAGGTGCTTTTGCTTATGTAGCGACAATGGAAGCATTAAAAAATGCAAAAATCGATCAGGATTTTCTGGATCAAAATGTGGTGGGAATCTTATATGGAAACGATAGTACCGCAAAATCGGTTTATGAATCGGTGGAAAAAATTCTTGAGAAAAAAGATACCACTTTGGTCGGATCGGGAGCGATTTTTAAAGCGATGAATTCTTCGGTGACCATGAATTTGGCAACATTATTCCGTTTAAAAGGTGTGAATTTCACCATCAGTGCAGCCTGTGCCAGCGGATCACACGCAGTGGGCATGGCCTATCACCTGATTAAAAGCGGACTCCAAGATTGCATTATTTCCGGTGGCGCTCAGGAAATTAATGAATATGCCATGGGAAGTTTTGATGGATTGGGAGTATTTTCAACAAATAACAACCCTCAAAAAGCAAGTCGGCCTTTTGATCAAGGTCGTGACGGATTGGTTCCCAGCGGAGGCGCAGCAACATTGATTATTGAAAGTTATGAAAGCGCAAAAAAACGCGGTGCACCCATTTTGGGAGAAATCGTAGGCTATGGTTTTTCTTCAAACGGAGAACATATTTCCACTCCGAATGTGGACGGACCGGGAAGAGCGATGAAAATGGCTATGGAACAATCCGGATTAAATCCCGAAGATATCGATTATGTAAATGCTCACGCCACATCCACTCCTGTTGGAGATGCGAATGAAGCGCTTGCCATCGCCGAAATTTTCGGCGAAAGCAAACCTTGGGTGAGTTCCACAAAATCGATGACCGGCCACGAATGTTGGATGGCAGGCGCAAGCGAAGTCATCTATTCTATGTTAATGATGCAATATGATTTTGTAGCACCAAACATCAATCTGGAAAATCCGGATGAGGCTGCTGCTCAATTAAATATTGTTAACAAAACTTTAAATGAAAAAATTGATGTATTTTTGTCGAATTCATTCGGATTTGGAGGAACGAATTCGGCATTAATAGTAAAAAAGTGCAAGTAACAGCAATGAATAAAGAAGTTATAGTAGAGAAAATCAACTACTTTTTAGTAGATGAATTTGAGGTGGAGTCGGAAAATATAGAACCAAAAGCCAACCTAAAAGAAACTTTAGAGTTGGATAGTTTGGATTTTGTGGATTTGGTGGTTGCCATCGAAGCAAATTTTGGTGTAAAATTAACCGGAGAAGACTTTTTAAATGTAATCACTCTTCAAGATTTCTATGATCTTATTGAAGCAAAAATCCAATAATGGTTCAAAAATGACATGGCAGGTCAGTGGGAAGGAAAGAGTAAAG
>JAJYSI010000430.1 GCA_021793635.1 Bacteroidota bacterium | reverse complement strand
AGCCTTAATTTGTGGATATTCCGGTGATGCTGACCCCCATTCCGGTCATACTGACCCCTCTGGATTTTTAGGTCAAAAAGATAAGAACGTGACAAATTTACAGTTTTTTTCTTAAGGATTCTCCCTTTAATTCTATTCTATAAGAAGTGTGTACAAGGCGGTCTAAAATGGCATCGGCAATAGTTGCCTCTCCAATGACTTCATACCAACTTCCAACAGGCAATTGACTGGCTATAATAGTAGATGATTTTCCGTGCCTGTCTTCAATAATCTCCATTAAATCCATTTGCTGATTCCGCTCTAAATGAGCAAGACCAAAATCGTCTAATATCAATAAATCAGTCTTAGCGATTTTGTCAAACAGTTTTAAAAAGCTTCCATCAAGACGGGCCATTTTGGTCTGCATTAATAGTTTTTGGATATTGAAGTACAATACTTTTTTTCCTTGTGAACAAGCCTGATGGCCTAACGCCGAAGCTAAAAAACTCTTTCCGCATCCGGTGGCACCGGTTATCAAGACAGATTCTCCTTTGGATAAATAAGTCCCTTTGGCTAATTCTGTGATAAGGCCTGAGTCTACTCCTCTGGAAGCATTCAGGTGCAGTTCCTCTATACTGGACTGATAACGGAACTTGGCTGTTTTCTTAAGCCGTTCAAACCGCCGATTAATACGATCTTCTTTTTCTGCTTGTAAAAGAACTTCAAGACCTTCTTTAAACGATAGATTGTGATGTTGACGAGTTTCTGTCATCGCAATCCAGCTTTGATACATTCCGTGCAATCGTAAATGTGATAATTGATTTTCAATTGTTTTCATATAAATATAATTTAATTGTTGATTATTTGTAAGCCTGTGCGCCTCTAATATTTGTGTGCTTTGGCAGTGGTTTAATAATAGGTTTTGGTGTGTTTTCAATCATATTATTTTCAATTAATTGTTTTAAAAATTTATACGAGTAATGATGGTTTTCAAGAGCAATTTCACAAGCTTTTATAAAAGTATCACGTGGGATTTTTCGAGATAGACTCAAGATACCATCACAAGTTCTATAAAGTTGTTCGGGATATTTATTTTGTTTAAATAAACCATTTGTAAATTGATATAATGCTTCAGAATGATTATTCGCTCTTTGAAGATAATAACTTGGACTTCGGTCTTTATAAAACTGATGGTGCGAACACAAATGTTCTTTCGTAGTGGTATATCCTCCTTTCCTTAAACCCCTTGGATGAACGGCTATTTGTTGCCCCTCACAATAAATCTTTACTAAACTTCGGGTATAAATAACTTTTGTTTTTTTGCCGATATACGAATATGGAACGCTGTAATGATGTTTGTCCTGACTAAGATAAATGTGGTTGTTTTTAGCCACTTTATGTTCTCTGTAATATTTAATTTCAAAAGATTCTGCAGGAAGTTTAAGAAGGTGCTTTTTCTCATCGGCAAGGAATTTCTCTTCCCGGCAATAATCTTTTTGTTGCATCCGGGTTTGATTGTGAAGCTTCATTTTTTCTTTAATAGCTTGATTTAAAGAATCGATATCGAAAAACTGAACGTTCCGAAGCTTTGCATAAACGCGACTATAAACCATTTTCACCTGATTCTCGACCAAAGCTTTGTCTTTAGGACGATACGGGCGTGCTGGGGTAACAGTGGTTCCATAATGATTGGCAAAGTCTTCTAATGCACGATTTACATCGGGTTCGTACCGATTGGCTTTTACAATAGCAGACTTAAGATTATCGGGAACTAAGGTATGTGGAACTCCGCCAATATCATTTAAACAACAACTCAAAGCATAGAGAAAATCTTCCAGTTTTTGACTTGGAACAGCCATAGCAAACCCATAATCTGAATAAGGAAGACAGGCTATAAAAACCTGAACATAAATAACTTCTCCGTTATTTTTATCAATGTAAGATAGCTTCTTTCCGGCAAAATCAATATAAAGCTTGTCTCCCGGATGATGGGTTAAAACCATAGAAGGTTTACTGCTTTTTAGATGCTGTTGAAGATGATAGCAAAATTGAGAATAACTATAGGGATTTAATTGATTTGAAGAGTATTCTTCATAAAGCACCCTTCGCGTTACTCCAACTTTTTTAAGCTCTTTATTGCAATAATCTAATTGATTTTTAAGCACTTCATAACGCTCATCTTTATACGAAGGACTGCCTGAAAATAATTTCTTTTCTAAAATTGGATCTTCTAAATTTAAAAGATCGGGAATGGGAACTTTACTGTCTTCAACTTTCCGAAGATAGTCTTTGACAGTGTTTTTGCTTATTTGAAGGTTGCGGGCAATGGTCTTTATACCTGTGCCTTTATAATGCATACGAAGTATTTGTTTTACTTGACTCATAGGTTTTGGTTTTCCGGCCATGTTCTTATTCTTTGGTATTGCACCAAACCTAAAAATCAATTCTTGGAGAGGGGTCAGCTTGCTCCGGAATCTTTCCCTGAAATGAAAATCTGAAGGGGGTCAGCATGCTCCGGAATAAGTTCCTTTTCAAGATAAATATTCTATGTGCAGGGGGGTCAGCATCCGCCGGAATGACAGCACTGGAATTTTATGCCCGTAGAGGGGTCAGCTTGTTCCGGATTATCCAATGCGTTGGGAGATAGAAACAGCTTATGGAAAACAAAAGAACCAAATGCAAATGGAGCAGTTTAGCGGTCATCGAATTATATGTATTAAACAGGATTATTTTGCTACTCTGTTTGTCGCTAATCTGCAAAACTTAATTGAGAAGCAGAGTCAGCCCTATTTAAATGCTGTGAATCAAAAACGAAAATATCGGTATAAGATTAATCGCAACGTGTCTTGGGGAGTTTTAAAAAATAACATTGTGAAATTATTTATAGAAAATGAACCAATATTTATTTTGAAAAATCTACAAATTCAATTTGAACAGAATTTAGAACCAATCAGACCCGGAAGATCTTCTCCAAGAATTAAAAACAATAGAAAACTTAATGGAAAATATCAAACATTAACTAACTATAAAAGAGCAATCTAGATGTTAACTATATGACATTGAGCTAAAGCTGACGGTAAATATCTTTTATTATTTTTTTTGTTTCGGTCAGCGGATAAATTTTCTCTATCAGATTTATTTATAAGATTGCCGTTGACTTTAGTCAACGGATAATGGAGATTCATAAGAAGGGGCTTTAGCCCCGTTATTCTTAAAGATTATATTTTTAAACATCCGAAAATTTAAAAATTGTTTCTAATCATTAATTATATCGGACGAGTTGAATTGAAAAACTTTTTCAACCAAAAGACAAATAGCTTTGTTTAATTTTGCACCTTAAAAATAAGACGGAAATAAATTGTTTTTTGTTCTTATAAATTAAAAAATACGTTTTATGAAAATTGATATACTTGCTATTGGTGCACACCCGGATGATGTGGAATTAAGTTGTGCGGCTACCCTTGCAAAAGAAATGAGTCGTGGAAAAAAAGTTGGAATACTGGATTTAACCCGGGGGGAATTGGGCACACGTGGAACTGCCGAAATTCGGGATGAAGA
>JAJYSI010000429.1 GCA_021793635.1 Bacteroidota bacterium | reverse complement strand
ACCGTGAAGAGTATGAGTTTCAAATTCCTTAAAATCTTTTGTCTCAATTAATTGTGTTCGGAAAGAAAGGCCGTTATATGCTGTGTAAGTTCCAAAGTACTTTGAACTGCCGTTATCTTCGATAAATTTAACGAATCGTACATCTTCCATTCCATGTGATTCATAATTAGAATTTGGGAAAATTACCCGCTCAGATATAGTAGTGATTTCAGGAAATTCAATTTTATAATTAGAATCCAACAAATCCCAAACTTGTTGAATCGGGCCAGCATAAATTGAAGCATCATCTTCGCCCATTCTATCTAAGATATTTTTTGCTTCAGAGAGGGTAAAAGTTTCCGGGAACTTTTTAATAAATTTTTCGTTATTACTTTGCAGATTATCTGATAGAAACTTCCTCGTAAATTTTCTATTGTCATTTTTTTTAGGCAAAGTTGAAAACCTTGATTCAGAATCAAAGTGCACATCATTATTCTCGTCAATAATTCCGGACTTAAATTCAATCGAAGATATATGTCCTTCACCGGTTGCACGCAGACTAAGTATAAAGCGTACCATTCCTGGCTTTAAGGAACCCTGGTCGGGATGAGGGACAATCGAGGGATTAAATAACGAAGCAGCTTCGATTGAATATTCTTTCGAGAAGTAAGCTCCTATTAATAATTTTTTCTCTTCGGTAATACTGTTAGTATCATTCAGAAATTTTTCTATATGCGAATAATTTTCTAAAAGGATATCTTTAAAGAATTGGTGCCTTGAACCGAAATTTTTTATATAACCGGCCAATTTTGCTTGAATTTCATTTTCTGACAATGAATTTATTCTGTTAATAATATTTTTAATCCGGTTCGGTCTGCCGACGTCAAGATATTGGAGAACTACTTTATCCGGATTTGCTTTAAATATTTTTTTAATTCGTTCAACGTGCATATAATTTTCCTTATTCTTTAATACCAGCAGAGACCATGCTTTGAATAAAATATTTTTGGAAGAATAGATAAGCCAGTACAATCGGCAGAGCAAGCAAAGTAGCAGCAGCGAGCTTTACACCTAGCTGTGATTCAGCGGCGCCGCCTACCGCGAATAAAGTAACAAGCTGCGGCAAAGTCATTAAGTGTTCATTACGAATAACGATAAGAGGCCACAGTACTTCATTCCATGAAGCCATAAACGTGATTATTCCTATAGTAACTAATGCCGGTATCGAATTTGGCCAAAGTATTCTGAAGATTATTTCTATATCACCGCAACCGTCAATTCGGGCTGCATCAATTATATCCTGAGGTAATGTTTTAAAGTATTGGCGAAACATTATTATAGCCAAAGAGTTCATCAGATATGGGACTATTAAAGCCCAGTAGGTATCAACCCAGCCGAATTTAACCATTAAAATGTATTGTGGGATTAAAGTAATCTGGAAAGGCAAGGTCATCGTAAAGATTATAATAAAAAATATTAGATTCCTTCCCTTAAATTCCAATCTTGCAAGGGCATATCCCACCATGGAACCAAAAACCAGAACTCCAAAAGTTATACACAATGCAACAAAAGTACTGTTGAATAATGCTCTTGCAATCGGAATCTTGCTAAGCATTGCTGTATAACTATCAAACGACAATGAAGTAGGAATAAAAGTTAAATTTCCGATTTGGTTTTCAGGAGACAATGAAGCTACCACCATCCAGACGAATGGATATATAAATGCCAAAGCAGCAAAGGACAGGAATATGTAAAAAAGAAATTTCTTCATAAATTTTTATTCTTTTTCAATAAATTTCTTCTGAATCATAATAACAGATAAAATTAACATCGCAAAAAACAAACCAAGCGTTGCGGAATAACCCATATTATAGAAGAAAAATCCTTGTTTGTATATATAAAGCACAGCGGAAAGAGTGCTATTTAGTGGACCTCCGCCGGTCATAATATAAGGTTCAATAAATAATGAAAAACCGCCTATAGTTGATAAAATAACAACCATAAAAATTGTCGGGTTAATCATCGGAAGCGTAATTTTAAAGAATTTCTGAAAACGATTAGCCCCTTCGAGATCTGCGGCTTCGTAATAATGTGCCGGAACTGTTTGAAGCCCGACTAAAAATAGAATAATATATAGACCGACATTTTTCCATGTAGCCATTATTGCTATCGAAGGCATAGCCCACGCAGGATCGATAAGCCAACCAACCCTGCCCAAACCAATAGTGGTTAGTATTCTATTAAAAAGTCCGGTATCAAAACCGTAGAGCTGCTGCCAAATAATCGTAACCACTACTCCCGACACAATCACCGGAAGAAAAAAGGCAGCTCTGAAAAATCCCAAAAATTTAATTTTCTGGTTAAGTACAATAGCTAAGAAAAGTGCCACAATGATTTGAAGTGGGATATGAATTACTAAAAAAATTAAAGTATTGACTAATGATTTAAGAAAAAATTGATCGTGAAATAGTCTTATATAATTATTTATTCCGTTAAACTTCATCGGAGATATTATATTCCAAGAGTTAAAAGTCAGGACGATAGAAAAAATTACCGGGAAAGCGACAAACACCAAAAAATAGATTAGATAAGGCGATACTAATAAATATGGTACTAATTTTTTCTTCATCATCTTTAACTTTATTTCATATAAAGAAGATTAACTTCTTTTGCAGCATCATGAATAGCTTCAGCCGGTGACTTCCTACCGTACACAACACTTTCTTCATATTCCTGAGAAATAATATCAAATACTTCTGTTAGATTAGGATATGGGTCAGTTCCTCTGACATATTTAGACTGTTTGGCAAACTCCAGCATTTTCGGATTTTCCTTAAAGTAATTTGCAAAAAAAATATCTTCATCCAACATTTTTCTCCTGGGAAGCTGATTCGAAAATTCCAATAACTTTAGATCATTTTCTTCATCAGTCATAAATTTTATAAACCGCCAGGCAAGTTCCGGGTTAGGGCAAGTTTTAAATATTACAATATTTTTCGGATCGCAATAAGTATATACAGGTCCTGTATGATCATCAGGGACAGGCATAGTTGAAAAATCATAAGTAAAACCTTTAGGTTTAAATTTCTCCGTATGAGCAATTTCCCAAGGACCGGTAAATCTTGAGGCAATAGTACTTGACAAAAAAACATCCTGCTCCACCGAAAGTCTTTCTTTTGTAAAATAATTTTTCTTATATAGATTTTGCAAAAAAGCAAAAACCTCAATTGCATATTTATTGTTGAATGCAGCAGTATCGTCTTTAATCAAAGGAGCTCCGCCCGAAGCGGCAAGATATAATGGATAGAAATCAAAAAAACGCTGCCACCAAGTAACTTGCACTTCGCAATAGCCAAACCATTTTTGCACATATCCGTTTTTGTCAGTGTTCTCATCCCGGAATTCTTTTGAAGCCTTAAAATAATCGCTGTAATTTTTAGGAGCGTCTGATAACCCTAGTCCCTGAATAATTTTTTTATTATAAATCATCATAATAGGATTAATTTTCCAAGGGATTTGATAAATATGTCCGTCAGAACTTGTTACTTCTTTTATGACA
>JAJYSI010000428.1 GCA_021793635.1 Bacteroidota bacterium | reverse complement strand
TTTCCTCCGACTTAATAAATTGTTCACATGCTATTCTCGCGGCTGCCGCCACACGTAAATCCCGCTCGACCCCGTAGGCTTTTAACTTTTCATAACTTTTTTTTGGCAAGCAAACCGAAAATTGTTTTGTCTGGATTAATGGCATTGTCTTATCCTTTCTGATAGTGAATAATTAATTCTAATGGTCAACTTAATGAAACGGCATTTTATTTAAGGTGTGATTTTTGCAAAATCTTTTTTCCACTAATTAAATTTTATAGATTTTTTAGAAGGGAGATCGGAAATCTATTGTCTGAGGTAAAGAATCAAATTAAAAACTATTTAAATAATCAGGCGGCAAAGAATATTCCTTGCCGCCTATTATTTTTTATGCTTCCGGGATATGCGGAAGTTTGACCCTACATAACTTTGCTATTTCATAAAGCGGATATTGTTCATCCGGGGTCGCAATGCTGTATAGATGCTGAATGACTTCTTCTATTGTTCCGCCTCCAGCGTCATAAACATCTACTACGTCCCTCATTGCTGTTATTATGGTGGGTTCCTGTTCTTCGATAGAGAGACGTTCATCTATCGTGCCGGTCTGACTATTATTTGTCATGTTTATTTTTCCCTTTTTGTTAAATGACTTTTCGGAGTTTACTTTGTCTTTGGACAAGCTCAATGATTTTATTTGCTCTCCTCGTTCTTTCTTTACCTCTGCTCGGTTTATCCATATTGTCAATTTTCTTGTTAGTTGCTGAAGATAATAAATGGTTTGATAAATTGGTGCAGACATTGCCACGCGTTCATCTACAGCGTTTAGAATGTTATTTACGAGCTGTTCCTGAAATTCTTTTTTATCTTCATCCTTGATTAATACAAAGATCCCGGGAATCTTTGCCTGTGTTCCTTCATGAATATTGACGTTTATGAGTTTCATTATTTCGTCATAGTTTAATTTTTTGCTAACCATTTTGATAACTCCTTGTTTTGTTAAAAAATTGTTTTTAGAATTCTTCCATAAATGCGTTTTAAGGCACGATCTTAGTTTCAACGATACTTTAGTCGAATCCTTTGCCGGCAAATAGACAGCCCTTGTTTCTGTTAGGGAGAATTAAGTTTAGCGGCATAGGTTAATTCGATATTTTAATTTTATCCGGATTATCAAATTCCTTACCCTATCTTGGAAATTTTGTCAAGTTGATCGATGGCATTCTTAAGGTGTTCCTTTTGCAAGTGTGAATATTGCTGTGTTGTTGATACGTCTGCGTGACCTAACAATTCTTTAACTACATAAAGAGAAACGCCGTTTTGCACAAGTCTTGAAGCAAATCCATGTCGGAGAGAGTGCATGTGAAAACTTTGATTGACCTTGGCTTGCTTAACAGCTATCTTAAAGTTATGGCTAACGTAATTCGGCAGGTATGGAACGCCGGGCAATTTATAGAAAATATATTCATCGTCAATCCGGTGAATCTTGGGAATGCGGCTAATTAACATATCCTTCAAAGCCATGCTAACGGGGATTATTCTTTCTTTCTTGCTTTTGGTTGTAAAGGTTTCAGAATTATTTACCTTAATTATCCCGTCATTCAGATTGATGTTACTCCATTTCATGTTTAATATTTCCGAAAGTCGGCAGCCTGTAAAAAATCCAAAAATGTAAATATCTTTCAGATCCCTGGATTCAACAAATTTCATTATTTCGTAAAATTCCTCGATTGTAACAAAAATAGGATTGTTCCGGGGAATTTTGGGAAGTTTTATTTTAGACAAAGGATTAATGTCGATGTAGTTCCATTTTACTGCTTTATTAAAGCTCGAATTCAAAACTCTGTGGATCAGTGAGGCTCCATATTTTGACCTTTGGAAATATTCACTAAAGAAAGTCTCTAGAATTCTCCCATTTAGTTTTGCAAGGGGAATGTCCGGCTTTATATAACCCAAAAGTTTATCAAAGGCTAACTTAATATTCTGAGTGTGTTTCTTACTGAAGTTAAGTGAAGCGAATGTCTCATATTCTTTTCTGAATCTTACCAGAGAAATTATTTCACTTCGTGGTTTGTTTTTTTGGTTCTCCCTAAACTCGGACAAATATTTCAAAGCATTTTGTTTTGTCTTCTGCCCGGTAGACTTACGCTTTACCTTGTTGTTAATTTCATCGAAGTATTGAATTTGATAATAACCGCTCCGTTTGAAAAGAAACATGACTTTGACCTTTCGTGAAGCAATGGGGAGTATTATCGGGGGAATTGGTTAACACTTTTGTTAACGTTCAAGAAAAAAGTTTGATATTTAAGCTATAAACTCAATTTACATTCAGCTTGGGAAGCTGACACTCTACCAACTGAGTTACGCTCGCAGCGCTAAACCGGATATTTAAACTTTCCAAATTACTGCCTGTAAAATAATCAACAATTGATAATATATCAATGTAGTAAAATTATTTATTCAAGTTGCATGATAGTTTTTAAATAGGCATTAAAAACCGTTGAAACGGTTAATAACTAAGTCTTTTTGTTAAACGACCCACGACTTGAAGTCGTGGGCTGCTTTTTCTGGGCAATATAAATCTGCAGGGTTAACGGTGGTTAACTTAAGTTATTTAGTCACCTTACACAGGATTTCTATTTGGAGTTTTTTTAAACGACTCACCACTTGAAGAGGCTGTGTGAAAATTAGTTTTCAAAGTATAAATATTAATATTTTTGTATAAGCTATTTTGGTTTTCTATTATTAAATATTTTTTGTCAATTGTGCCGCCATCTGACTACCGGTCAGGCAGGTTTATGGTGGGGATTTAATCGACAAAAAGTGATATTGGCTTTAGCCAAATAAACAGCAAATATGGGGCTAAAGCCCATGTTTTGTTTTGATAGCCCTACCCCGGCATGAATGCCGGGGCAATACAAAAACATAGCTCTATCCAAGCATCAATGCCGAGGCAATACAGAAACATAGCACTACCCCAGCATCAATGCCGGAGTAATACAAAAACACTATATTTTAGAAACAACTTCATAATAATAATTGGAATAATTATTTATTACATTTGAATTTTCACACAGCCTCTGAAGTCGTGGGCTGCTTTTTCTGGACAATATAAATCTGCAGTGTTAACGGTGGTGAACTTAAGTTATTTAACTCATGTTACGCAGACAATTTCAAATATAATGGAAGTGAATTGCAAAACCTCCGAGGTTTAGGAAAACCTCGGAGTTTCTCATTAGGCAATAATAACCTTATGCGTAAGGTGACTTATTTAAATGCTTCTGTAACTAATTCCATTTGTTGTTTTGCTGATTTTTTTGCTGATCCAACTGCAGGGCTTGCGCTTTCGGGTCTGCCGGCATAATTCAATTTTTGTCCTTCAGCCAAGTCTTCAATCAATCTTGGGGCTAAGAAATTCCAGGCGCCCATATTTTTTGGTTCTTCCTGAACCCAAGTAACTTTTTTAGCATTTTGGTATGATGCCAATATTCCTTTTATCAATTTTGATTTATATGGATAATACTGTTCTACGCGAACAATTGCTGCATTAGTAATTTTATTTTCTTCA
>JAJYSI010000427.1 GCA_021793635.1 Bacteroidota bacterium | reverse complement strand
AACCTGCTTACTGTATAAGTTTTAGCTCAAACATCCATTCTTAAAACCGAGAAATGACAAAAATCGAATTTTTCACTTTTCTAAAAACAGCTTGTTTTTATAGCTTTACTACTTCTCTGATTTTGTTGATCATTTTGCAGTTCGCCAACTTATCAAAATATTGGTTCTCAATCCTAAGTTCAGCTTGGATTATTCTACTGATACTCTGTGCTTTAAGTCCAATGTTGGGATTTTTCTTTAAAAGCGAAGTCAAACCGAGTTTTTGGTATTTAGTTGGAGCCGTTCTGCAATTGTTGTATGCTTTTTTTTTAATTCTCAAATCTTATGGCTCCGGGTTTTATTAAATTTAATTTTTATTTATAGAATAAACAGTTTAAATATATGAAAATATCATTATTTTTACCGCCGGATTTACAATGAACAAGTATGGTAAAAATCTTAAAAAGAGCAACTAATCTTTCTCTGGCTGTAAATATTTTTCTATTTATCATTAAAGCAGCCGCAGGAATAATGTCCAATTCTATTGCCATTATTTCCGATGCAATCAATTCGTTGACCGACATTGTTTCTTCAGGCGCTATAATGTACAGCGTTCGGCTTTCATTAAAAAAGCCTGATGAAGATCATCAATTCGGGCATAACGCCGCACAGCCGCTTGCTGTTTTTTTGGTAGCTTTGTTTACCGCCGTGGTGGGAATAAACCTGATTGAAGCATCTGTCGAAAGAATTCTTACTCCTTACCCTACCAACATTACAGCACCGGTATATTTAATTTTAATTACCACAATTATTACAAAATTGATTTTGACACGTTACCAATCTTCGGTTGGCAAAGAATATAAAAGCCCCGCATTAAAAGCCGGCGCAGTTGACAGTTTAAATGATGTACTTGCTTCTTCACTTTCAATTGTTGGAATAATAGGCGTTCAGCTCGGCTTCCGGTATTTAGATGGAATTGCCGGAATACTTATTGCACTTTTTATTTTTCGCTCCGGTTATCAGATTGCAAAAGAAAATATCGGATATCTGATGGGTAAAGCAGCCGATGATAATTTAATTCTTGAGATTGCTAATGCTGCTTTGAAAGTTGACGGTGTGCTTGGTTTAAATGAGCTTAAATCTCATTACGTCGGCAATAAATTTCATATTGAAATTCACATCGATGTTGCAAAAGAAACTTCTACGGAAAAGTCTCACAATATCGGTAAGAAAGTTCAAGAGGTGGTTTCCAGCTTACCGGAAATAAATAAAGTATTCGTTCATATCGATCCGGTATAGGAATTTCATTTCTCTTTAAATAATATTTAAAGGAAACTCATAAAAAGTTTAATCAAACAGTCGGGCAAGACTGAATATAATCTATAATAAATCGTCATACTTTAAGAAGATCTAATTCACCAATTCTTTAATTTTACTTTTCAGGTCATCCATTAAAACATCAAACCTCTCTCCTGATTTGCGAAGCTTCACCTCAACTTTATTTTCTTTTAGTTTCTTTTCACCGACAATTACCTGTACCGGCATCCCGAGCAAATCGGCATCATTAAATTTAAAGCCTGCCTGAGCATCAATCCTATCGTCAAAAAGTATTTCTATTCCTTCCTGCATCAAGTCATTGTAGATTTTTTCGGATGCATCAACAACATCTTGCTTTCGCATATTTAATGCTATCAAATGAACTTGGAACGGCGCCAGAGTTTTATCCCAGATCATTCCTTTTTCGTCATGATGCTGTTCAATGCAGCAAGCCATTACACGCTCTACACCTATCCCGTAACTTCCCATTATCAGCGGATGCTCTGTACCGTTCTCGTCCAGGAACATCGCTTTCATTGCTTCCGAATATTTAGTTCCGAGCTTAAAGATATGTCCGAGTTCTATGGATGTAAAGACATCCAGTTTATTGCCGCATCGGGCGCAGCATTCTCCGGATTTAACCCTCCGGAAATCTTCGTACTCAATATTTTTCACATCGCGCTGCAGATCAATCCCGCCGATATGAAAATCATTTTTGTTTGCACCGCTGTAAAGATTGTTTGCATCTTTCAACCTAAGGTCGGCAATAATTCTTCCATTAAATCCTAACGGTCCGATCGAGCCTGCATCAGCGCCGGTTAGTTCTTTCAGTTCATCCGGGTGTGCAGGACGAACTGTTCCGCCCAATACTTTCAGAAGTTTCGTCTCATTTACTTCGTCATTGCCGAGCATCAAAATTAGGACAGCTTTCCCTTCATGAATATAAACTCTCGACTTGGCGCATTGCGTTTCATTAATCTTTAGGAATTCACAAAGCTCATCAATTGATTTCACATTTGGAGTTGAAATTTCTTTTGGCTCTTCGCTTTTATCTTCTCTCTTTTTACCTTCTAAATTTGAAACTGCAACTTCAACATTTGCCGCATATCCGCATTGCCCGCAGTAGGCTACAGTATCTTCTCCGGCATCGGATTTAACCATAAATTCTTCTGAGCCGGTTCCGCCCATCGCTCCGCTTGAAGCGCCGACAACAAAATATTTTAAATCGCATCTGTCAAATATTTTTCTGTATGCCTTATCATGAAGACCATAAGCATAATCAAGCTGTTCCCAGGCTGCGTCAAACGTGTAAGAATCTTTCATTAAAAATTGTCTCCCGCGTATTACACCGCTTCTTGGTCGGGCTTCATTCCTGAATTTAGTCTGAATCTGATACCAGATTTGAGGAAGATCTTTATAAGATTTCAAAACATTACGCGCATGGTAAGTCATAATCTCTTCGTGAGTGGGAGCCAAAACATAATCACGGTTTTTTATATGGAATAAAATATCGCCGAATGATTCCACTCTGTTTGTTTCTTCCCAGATCTCACGTGGATTTAACGCAGGCAGATGAAATTCCTGTCCGCCTATTGCATTCATTTCTTCCCTGATTATGTCCGTAATTTTCCTTATAACTTTATAACCAAGCGGCAGAAAAGAATAAATTCCTGCAGAAACCATTCTTATCATCCCTGCTCTCAGCATAAGGATATGGCTCTTTACAACCGCATCATTCGGGACTTCTTTTAATGTAGGTACAAACGATTTACTTAAACGCATAAAATTTTTATTTGGTGAATTGGCTTGCTGCTTTGCTCTTAATCGAAAATAATCCGATTAAGAGTATGAGCAAGATTAAAAGTTAATAGCAACACAGTTAGTAAATAATATTTTTGATTCTCAGATAGAAACCATCGCAGAAAATTTTCAACTCCATGAGTTCATATTAAACTAATTTGCGGAGTCTTCTGGCAATTTTAACTTCTCCATCCTCAATATCTTTTTTTGTCTCAATAGAAATTGATATGAATTTTAGAAGCCCTTCCATTCCATATAGTCATCCCACATTTCGAAATTTTCAGATTATCTCTCTTTAATTTCCTTTTCAAATAAAGAAAAATCTTTATTATATTTTTTTTCAAATAAGATAATCTTATCCTTTGTTTGATGAAGCTCAAAGATTACATTTGCATAGTAAAGATTTTCAACTGTTTCCATTGGAATGGAAGTCATTTTTTGTTTTCTTATTA
>JAJYSI010000426.1 GCA_021793635.1 Bacteroidota bacterium | reverse complement strand
ATTCCAGGCACCCATATTTTTTGGTTCCTCCTGAACCCAAGTAACTTTTTTAGCATTTTGGTATGATGCCAATATTCCTTTTATCAATTTTGATTTATATGGATAATACTGTTCTACGCGAACAATTGCTGCATTAGTAATTTTATTTTCTTCACGGAATTTGATAATGTCATAATAAACTTTACCGCTGGTAATGATTATTTTTTCTACTAAATTTTTATTAACCGTACCATCATCAATGACCTCCTGAAATTTTCCATTTATGAAATCTTCCTTTTTTGATTTAGCTTCAGGAAGCCGCAGCAAACTTTTTGGCGTCATTATAATTAAAGGCTTTCCCACCGCCTGTTTTATTTGTCGCCTTAAAACATGAAAGTACTGAGCCGGCGAAGTTAAATTGCAAACTTGAATATTGTCTTCGGCACATAAAGTTAAATATCTCTCCAAGCGCGCACTGGAGTGCTCTGGTCCCTGACCTTCAAAGCCATGCGGAAGCAACATCACCACGCTATTCGGAAGATTCCATTTTTCAAAAGATACAACTATAAAATTATCAATTATCACCTGTGCGCCATTTGCAAAATCGCCAAATTGTGCTTCCCACATGACCAATGCTAACGGATCGGCAGCGCTGTAACCATACTCGAAGCCTAGCACAGCGGCTTCGGATAAAAAGCTATCAAGAGCTTCAAGCTTTCCCTGCTCCCGTTTTATATGATTCAACGGAAAATATTCTATACCAGTCTGAATGTCAGTTAAGGCAAGGTGGCGTTGACTGAAAGTTCCCCGCACGCTATCCTGTCCACTTAATCTTACAGGAGTACCTTCAAGGAGTAAACTACCAAAAGCTATTGATTCAGCGGTAGCCCAATCGGCATCCGAACTTCCGTCTAAAAGCTCCAGCCTTTTTTCTAGGAATTTTTTCAGTTTAGGATGAACGGAAAATTCTTTAGGGACTTTTGTTATTCCCTTAATAATTTCTTCAAGCATACTTTCAGAAATTCCGGTTTTATTATTGTGGGATACAGCTTCCATTTTTTCCTTTGAAACTGCGAGCGGTATATCTCCACTAAAGGAAGATTTTTTCCTTTTTATCTTATCGAACGCCTCACTTAAAGAATTATTTGCCGCTTGATTCAATAAATTTATTTCATCTTGAGTAAGAGTTTTATTCTTAATTAAAGTATTAGAATAAATTTCTCTAACAGAAGGATGCATTTTAATTTTTTCATATAACAGCGGCTGGGTAAATCCAGGCTCGTCACCCTCGTTATGACCGTGCCGTCTGTAACCGAAGAGGTCAATAACAATATCTTTATTGAAAATCTGTCGATACTCAAAAGCTAATTTTGTTACCCATAAAGCAGCTTCAGGATCGTCGCCATTGACGTGAAAGATTGGCGATTGTATCATCTTAGCAACATCGGTAGCATATTGTGAAGAGCGTGCATCTTCCGGAGTAGTGGTGAATCCGATTTGATTATTAATTATGATATGAATCGTGCCGCCGGTACGGTAGCCACTTAATTGAGAAAGGTTCAAAGTTTCGGCGCAAATACCTTGTCCTGCAAAAGCTGCATCACCATGGATTAAAATCGCCATTACTTTTCTATGTTCCTTTTTATCACCAAGCCTGTTCTGTTTTGCACGAACTATACCTTCGACAACAGGATTAACCCATTCAAGATGACTTGGGTTAGAGGCAACAGAAACCGCAATACTTTCGCCGTTTCGTGTTTTGTATCTACCGGAAGCCCCGAGGTGATATTTAACATCACCGGAACCTTCAATTGAATTTACGTCCGGAATGTCTTCAAATTCGGTAAATATCGAGTCGTATGACTTACCGATAATATTAGCAAGGACGTTTAGTCTACCCCGGTGAGCCATACCAAGGACTATCTCCATAATTCCGGCTTCACTGGCATCATTTAGAAGTAAATCAAGAACAGGGATTAAGGTTTCAGAACCTTCAAGCGAAAATCGTTTATGTCCAATAAATTTATTATGGATGAAATGCTACAATGCTTCGACTATAATTAACTTATTAAGAATTTCCTTTTTCATATCCGCATCGAAGTGAGGAATATTTTTAACCGGTTCCATTTTATTTTGAAGCCATAATTTTTCGGCGGGATTTTGGATATGCATATACTCGACGCCGATTTTTTCGCAGTAAGTTTTCTGAAGAATTTCTAAAATAACACGAAGAGTGGCTGTAGGAATCCCTCCGAAACCGCCGGTAATAAATTCACGGTCTAAATCCCACAAAGTTAGTTTGTAACTTGCAGGGTCTAATTCAGCATGATAAGCAAGCTGCGAACCGAGCGGATCAAAGCTTGCAATTAAATGACCGCGCACTCTGTAAAGATTGATTAATTGTAAAACCCTTCCCTGCTTTTCGGTTTCTTCCCTGTTTGAATGATTACCGAATGTTTGGGATTGAGAATCGCTCTGCCAGGATAACGGGACTAAGGGAACCTTTAGATCTTCAAATATCTCTTCATAAAAAAAGTTTGCACCTAAAAGCAGATCATTTATCTCCTTAAGAAAATAACCCGATTCTGCGCCCTGAATAATTCTATGATCATAAGTGCTTGTTATATTCATAACCTTGCTAATTCCAAGCGCAGAAATAGTTGAAGGAGCCATTGCCTGATATTCCACAGGATATTGAATAGCGCCTGTAGCGACTATTGTTCCCTGCCCTATCATTAACCGCGGCACGGATGATATAGTCCCGATTGTTCCGGGATTAGTCAGTGTAACTGTAGTCCCCTGAAATTCGGAAGGGTCAATCAATGCTTTTCTCGATCTATCAATCAAATCATCATAAGCTTTAACAAATTCGCTGAAGTTCATTGTATTGGATTTTTTTATATTGGGGACAATGAGTGAATGTGAACCGTCCTTTTTTTCAATATCAATAGCTAAGCCTAGATTTATATTATTTCTTTTGATAACGTTTGGTTTTCCGTCAATGAGAGTAAAAGCATTATTCATGACCGGATTGGTCATTATTGCTTTCACAATCGCCCATGCAATTAGATGAGTAAAGGAAATTTTACGTTGATTTTTTTTATAAAGATTCTGATTTATTAAAATTCTATTTTCTTCAAGAAGCTTTACCGGTATTGTACGCTGCGATGTGGCAACAGGAATTGTCAGACTGGCATTCATATTGTCTAAAATTTTTGCCGCACTGCCTGCAATAATTTGAAGTCTATCATCCGGTTGCGGTTCAGGCAATTTTACATTAGGAAACGGGATTGCCGATTCCTTCATGATATTTTTAGCATCTCCGTTATTTTTTTTACCGGAGCTAACCTTTCCAAAGAAATTTTGCCATTGTTCCGAAACACCATCCGGATTTTCTTCATATTGTTTATGTAAATATTCGACAAACCAGGTATTTGCGCCAAATTTCTCAAGTTCTACTTTTTGCTCTTTAGTTAGATCACTTGATTTCATAATAATTTTTATATTTTAATAGTTGATAATAATCTAATTTATAAAACAGATAATACAATTGTAAGTCGCCTTATAAT
>JAJYSI010000425.1 GCA_021793635.1 Bacteroidota bacterium | reverse complement strand
ATCTTAAGGTAAGGAGGATATTTATGATTTTCGGGTAAATATCCGATCCTAGACTTTATTTTATAACCAGAAATATCTTCTCCTAAAATTTTAGCGCTTCCGGAGGTAGGAAAGGTTATTCCTAAAAGCAATTTAATAAGAGTAGTTTTGCCAGCGCCGTTTGGTCCCAGAAAGCCAAATATGGTACCTGCTGAAACAGTTAGAACTAAGCCAGTGAGCGCTTGGACTTTTCTTTTGCCGAATGAAGAGGAGTACACCTTCGTTAAGCCGGTGGTTTCTATTGAATTGAAATCCATAATATAAATTATTCCTAAATGATGATATTTTGTTTTTTAAATATACTTAAAATTGAGGTTATGCTATTTATTATAGGGATAAATTCAGCGAAATTTTAGAATTACTTAAGAATTAAGTATTTTTGTAAATACAAAATAAATAATTAATGTGAATTCGATAGAAAACGCCGCCTTAAAACTAATTGAAGAATACAAGAAAAGATTAATTGAAAAATCTGTAAGTGTGTCGGAATTAGAAAAAAAGAAGTATAACTATGAAGCAAACATTTACAAAGGGAAAGAAAAGCTAATATTGCTAGTTTACTTCGGTAAAAGCGGAGTAAAAACGGTATTACAAGGGAATAAAGAAACCGTACTTTACAGGGAAATAAATGACTGTCTATTCGGTGAAAAGCTTTTTGAATTTAGAGAAGGATTTGCAGAACCTAAGAGTTATATAGGCACGGATGAATCGGGCAAGGGAGACTATTTCGGCCCGCTTGTTATAGCCGGAGTATTTGCAGATGAAAAGAATATAAAACTTCTTAAAGCAAAGGGAGTAAAAGACAGCAAGGAATTATCCGATAGGTCAATCAAACTTATCGCAGAAGAGATAAAAAAGATCGTTCAAGATAATTTTGAGATTATACTAATAACACCAAAAAAGTATAACGAACTTCACAGTAAGGTAAAAAATGTAAATAAAATTTTAGGATGGGGTCATGCTAAAGTTTTAGAAAATTTACTACTTCGCAGCGAAGCAAAAGAAGCAATAAGTGATAAGTTCGGTGATGAAAGCCTAATAAGAAACTCATTGCAGGAAAAAGGGAGAAGTATTGCGCTTCACCAATTTACTAAGGCCGAAAAATATACAGCGGTTGCTGCGGCTTCAATATTGGCAAGGGAGAAAATGGTGGAATGGTTCGATATTCATAATAGGATGTTAAAGATAGAATTGCCGAAAGGCGCTTCAAACGCGGTTAATGAAGCAGCCAAACAGATAATTAAAATCTACGGTACGTCAAAGCTTGGAGAGATAGCTAAGCTACATTTTAGGACCACCGCAAAATTAATGTAAATTTGCCAAACGGATGGCATGGTAATCATTGAAAATAAAAGGATTAATAATGGCAGCAAGTTCAAAAGTAAAAAGAATTGGGATATTAACCGGCGGTGGAGACTGCCCCGGGTTAAATGCAGTAATAAGAGGAGTAACAAAACCTGCACAGGACTATGGAATGTCTGTACTAGGAATAATTGATGGTTTTGAAGGATTAGTAGAAGGAAGAGCAAAAGAACTAAAGAACGATGATGTATCTGGAATATTAGCTCGCGGCGGAACAATTCTAGGATCATCGAATAAAGGCGATCCATTCCATTGGCCTATTCAAAAAGACGGCAAGATAGAGATAGCAAATAAATCGGAAGCGGCTTTAAGGAACTATCAAGCATGGAATTTGGATGCGTTGATTGCAATAGGCGGAGACGGGACAATGCATATTTGCAAAAAACTCGGCGAAATGGGAATGAATATGATTGGAGTTCCAAAAACGATTGACAATGATCTTGAAGCTACCGATCTTACATTCGGTCACGATTCTGCAGTCTATGTAGTTGCTGAAGCGCTTGACAGACTTCATACAACAGCCTCTTCGCATCACCGTGTTATTGTTGTTGAAGTCATGGGAAGATATGCGGGATGGATTGCACTAAACGGCGGTTTAGCAGGAGGAGCAGACATTATATTGATCCCGGAAATTCCTTTTTCATGGGATCGAGTTTACGACAAAATATTGAAAAGAGAATTAATGGGGAAGAAATTCAGTTTAGTTTGCGTTTCGGAAGGAGCCAAACCTATGGACGGAGAGATGGTTATTAAAGGGCAGGACATCAAACGTCATGACCCGGTTCAGCTTGGTGGTATAGGCGAATTAGTTGCAAAGAAGATTGAAGAAAATACAAACAGAGAGACGAGAGTTACAGTACTTGGTCATTTGCAGCGTGGCGGCAGTCCGACTCCATTTGACAGGATACTTTCGACAAAATTCGGAGCATTTGCGATACAACTTGCGGCAAACAAAAAATTCGGAAGAATGGTTGCTCTAAAAGGCAGCGATGTAAAAAATGTCAGAATTGAAGAAGCAATTTCGCATCAAAAGTTAGTGCAGCCGGACACCCAAGCAGTATTTGCAGCAAAGGCAGTTGGAATTTCATTTGGGGAATAAAAACAAAATACTGCAAAAATATTTTATATTGATTGTTGATTTTGGAGAGTGTTAAAATTATATTTGATATTCAAATTTGAAAAGATGATTAATAATAGCCGGGGTCGTAGTTCAGTTGGTTAGAACGCCTGCCTGTCACGCAGGAGGTCGCGAGTTCGAGTCTCGTCGGCCCCGCTCAGATAAAACCTTGTAACATAAAATGTTGCAAGGTTTTTTTGTTTTAAAGAATTTACTCGGATATTGAAATGTTCTCGAAATTGCGGGTGTTTTGCAAAAGGGTGATTTATTTCTTCGCTATGTTCACTTCAGCTTTATTCTATAATGTTAAGATAAGTATGCTAAGGATTTTGGCGGAGTTTTGGGCTTCGAGGGTGGGCGGAATTTTTGTTGGTTGAAAATTGGATCCTTTTGGGAGGCAGGACAAATTTATGCAGCGTGACTTCTCATAATCTATATTATTTGATTCTAAAATAAGGAGTTAATACTATGATGTATTTTATATCGATAATTGTCACTTTTATTATTTTCGGTTTGTTGGGCTATGAACTATCAACGAAATATTCTTTAAAACTAGGTTACACAAAAGACCTATGGATTGTTGTCTTTATTCTATTATCATTTTTATTTTATTTTATTGGTAGGAACATTCGATTATTTTCATTCTTTGACTTTAACATAAGGCTAAATAGAGTCTTAGTAAGTTTTATTCTTGGTTTTACAGTTGGATTATTTGTACTTCGTATAAAAGCAAATTCCATTAAGTCCTAAATTGTGTTAATAGGACATTTAGAAATAACTCGTTTATTGTGTAAGGTTACTTCTAAAAACTATCTTTTATAAAAATTTAACGCAGAGAACGCAAAGAATACGCAACGTTCGCAGAGAATATTGAAGTTTTTAGAAGTGCCCTCAATATAATTGTAGAAAATGAGGTTCCGATATTATAATTATCCTATATTATTTTTGATTCTGAAAATAAAAAACGGATGGGGGGAAATTCTCCATCCGTTAACAAAATAGAAATAACTTATAAATTAAAACGGGTAATTACATTTCC
>JAJYSI010000424.1 GCA_021793635.1 Bacteroidota bacterium | reverse complement strand
AAACCCGATAAATACATTATCCTCGTAGAGGATAAATAAATGCTTTTAGCATGTTAAGAGCAAATAATTATAGAAGTTAAATGTTTCGGAAGAAAAATTAAGTTGACGCATATGTGCCTGCCGGCAGGCCCCGCAAACGGGGCAGGCAGGTGGTAGGGAGGAGAAATCCCATGAATAGATTAGATTATCGGATTGATTATGGGATATCTCCCCGCAAACCCCGCACACGGGGTAAACGGGGCAGGCACTCGCAGATTTATCCCGTATGCGGGACTCCTTCGATATGACAAGATATATTTTATTTATATAGGGACAATTACTCCAATACTCCACTATCCCATCACTCCACTATTCCCAACATTGCGTAATATGAGTTATTAAGAATCGCCGCCTCATTTATTGGGTATTCAAGAAGATTGTTTCTCAAGCAATTTTATCTGCTTTTCATTATTTTCGTAGCAACAAAAGAATTTAATACTACTATTTCTGAAAGGAATTTTATTATGACCGCAAATATTGATATGATAAAGAAAGTTTATTCTAATTATAAGGATAAATTAAATGAAGTTAGAAAAATTGTTAACCGTCCGTTAACTTATGCTGAAAAGGTTCTGTACACACATCTTTGGGACAAAGCTTCTCAAGAATTTACCGGCGGAAAAGATTATTCAGACCTTGCGCCAGACAGAGTTGCGATGCAGGATGCTACTGCACAAATGGCTCTCCTCCAATTTATGTCGGCGGGAAGAAAAACTACTGCTGTCCCGTCTACTGTTCATTGCGATCATTTAATACAAGCACAAATTGGCGCGAAAGATGATTTGCAAAAAGCTAATTCTGAAAATCGGGAAGTATATGATTTTCTTGAAAGTATTTCTCAAAAATACGGTATCGGTTTTTGGAAGCCAGGCGCAGGAATTATTCATCAAGTTGTACTTGAGAATTATGCTTTCCCAGGCGGAATGATGATTGGTACTGATTCGCATACCCCGAATGCCGGCGGTCTCGGCATGATTGCAATTGGAGTCGGTGGTGCCGATGCCGTAGATGTTATGGCTGGTATGCCTTGGGAATTAAAATGGCCTAAACTTATCGGCATCAAATTAACGGGAAGACTAAACGGATGGACTTCCGCAAAGGATATAATTTTAAGGGTTGCTGGAATATTAACCGTTAAAGGAGGTACCGGAGCTATAGTTGAATATTTTGGCGAAGGCGCAACTTCAGTTTCATGCACAGGCAAAGGAACAATTTGCAATATGGGTGCGGAAATCGGAGCTACTACCTCTGTATTCCCGTTTGATGAAAAGATGGCGGCTTATTTAAGAATTACAAACCGTGCAGATGTTGCCGCATTGGCTGAAGGTCTTGCCGATGACCTAACTGCCGATAAAGAGGTTCTGGCGAATCCGAAAAAATATTTTGACCAAGTTATAGAAATTAATTTAAGTGAATTAGAACCATACTTAAATGGTCCTTTTACTCCTGATAAGGCGTGGCCAATTTCTAAATTGAAAGAAGCCGTAAAAGAAAATAACTACCCGGACACTATTAAGGTAGCATTAATTGGCAGTTGCACAAATTCAAGCTATGAAGATATTGATCGCTCTGCAAGCATTGCAAAACAAGCATTAAAAAAAGGATTGAAAGCAAAATCCGGCTTTACTATTACTCCCGGCTCCGAGCAAGTCCGCGCAACAATTGAAAGAGATGGTCAGCTTGAGACTTTAAAAGAATTTGGAGGAGTAATTTTAGCCAATGCCTGCGGTCCCTGTATAGGTATGTGGAAAAGAGTTGATATCAAAACGGGGGAGAAAAACACGATCGTTACTTCATTTAATAGAAACTTTGCAAAAAGAAATGATGGAAATCCCGAAACTTTAGCTTTTGTGGCGAGCCCGGAAATTACTACTGCCCTGGCAATTGCCGGCAGTTTATCATTCAATCCTATGACGGATGTATTAATAAATGACAAAGGCGAAAAAGTGAAGCTTGATCCTCCTACCGGCGAGGAACTTCCGCCTAAAGGATTTATTAAAGATGAAAATGGGTTTTTACCTCCGGCAAAAGATGGCTCAGGTGTTGAGGTCAAAGTTAATCCCCAAAGCGATAGACTACAGTTGTTAAAATCTTTTGAGCCCTGGGATGGAAAGGATTATGTTGATCTTCCCGTTCTTCTAAAAGCTAAAGGTAAATGTACAACCGATCATATTTCTATGGCAGGACCCTGGTTAAAATATCGTGGTCACCTTGATAACATTTCAAACAATATGTTTATCGGCGCTATAAACTCTTATACCGGCGATGCAGGAAAAGTAAAAAACTTATATACCGGAGAATATAAAACTATTCCGGAAGTTGCACGCGAATATAAAGCAAAAGGCACCGGTTGGGTTGTTGTAGGCGACGAAAATTATGGAGAAGGGTCGAGCCGTGAGCACGCTGCAATGGAACCAAGGTTTCTCGGAGGAAAAGCTATCATCGTAAAAAGCTTTGCAAGAATTCACGAGACAAATTTAAAGAAGCAGGGAATGCTTCCGCTTACTTTTGCTAATCCTGGTGATTACGATAAAATAAAAGAAGATGATAAGGTAAGTATTCTTGGTCTAAAAGAACTTGCACCTGAAAAACAACTTACTCTTTTAGCAAAACATTCCGACGGCTCAGAAGATAAAATTTTATTGAACCAGACATTTAATGAAGCGCAAATAAAATGGTTTAAAGCAGGAAGTGCATTAAATTTAATTGCACAATCGAATAAATGATATTGAATTTGAATAAATTTGTTTAAGAGGCTCATTATGAAAGAGATCAGTTATGTGGTTTGGAAAGAAGGTAAGTATTATGTTTCAAAATGTTTAAATATAGAGTTATCTTCTTTCGGTAAAACAATTGACGAAGCAATAGCTAACTTGAAAGAGGCTGCTGAATTATATTTTGAGAATGAGAAGGTTAAATTTATAAATAATAATTCGGTGATTTGGAAAAAAAATATTTCTAAGTATTTTGAAGTATATGGATATTTTTAGTGAAAAATTTTCTAAGCCATTGAACTCTTGAAAATATTTGTTTGTGCAGAAAGGCGATAATAACTATCCTGAGTTAGTATCGCTTTTTTATTTTTAAGGTATTGTTGAGTAACTTCATATTTAATACTTCACATTTTAACCTGGCTTGATTTTCTATTCATCTAAAGATAAATTTGAACAATGATTTTCTTAAACCCCGCAGTATTATTTGGACTATTAGCCGCCTCGATCCCGGTATTGATTCATCTTTTAAACTTAAGAAAGCTGAAGCGGATTGAGTTCAGCACGCTTGCTTTTTTGAAAGAGCTTCAAAAGAACAAGATCAGAAAAATAAAATTGAAGCAGTGGCTTCTACTTGTACTTCGTGTTTTAATTATTCTTTTTCTTGTTACGGCTTTTGCACGTCCTAACTTAAAAGGCGTTGCAATTGGGGGTACTACTTCCGCAGCAAAAACAACCGCAGTATTTATTCTTGATAATACTTCCAGCATGTCAGTTGTTGATAGCAAAGGATCTTATCTTAACCAGGCTAAAGC
>JAJYSI010000012.1 GCA_021793635.1 Bacteroidota bacterium | reverse complement strand
GTATTTTGGTTTACAAAGTTTCTTTGATCCTGAAATACAATACCTACACTTTGAATCTTAATAATTTGCTCTTCGCAAAGCGACCGCCATGCGGCAAAAATTTCTTTGACAAAATTAAAAACGTCCTCCCCTCCAAGGAGGGGCAGGGGTGGGTTATTGTGTTTTGGTTTCAAAAGTTTCTTTGACAATATTTAAAACAACCATTAAAGATGTTCCCAGCCAATGCGGATAGTTGTGGTTTGCTTTCAGATTTTTCTTTGACAATATTTAAAACAACACAGTTACTCCGCTTACTGTGTCTCTATTAGTTGTGGTTTGCTTTCAGATTTTTCTTTGACAATATTTAAAACAACACAGTTACTCCGCTTACTGTGTCTCTATTAGTTGTGGTTTGCTTTCAGATTTTTCTTTGACAATATTTAAAACAACAATCTCTCTCTTCAGCAAGCTCTGCGTTGTGTTGTGGTTTGCTTTCAGATTTTTCTTTGACAATATTTAAAACAACAATATTTTTATTTGCCGCAGCTCCTTTAATGTTGTGGTTTGCTTTCAGATTTTTCTTTGACAATATTTAAAACAACAAAACATTATTTAATATTTCAACTCCATTAGTTGTGGTTTGCTTTCAGATTTTTCTTTGACAATATTTAAAACAACTAATTAAATGAAAGGGTTATTATGAACATTGTTGTGGTTTGCTTTCAGATTTTTCTTTGACAATATTTAAAACAACAGTTTGAAGGCTGGGGTACTGCATTAAAGCGTTGTGGTTTGCTTTCAGATTTTTCTTTGACAATATTTAAAACAACCGAAATGACAAAGTTTCAAATCCCGAGTGGTTGTGGTTTGCTTTCAGATTTTTCTTTGACAATATTTAAAACAACGTTTGGGTTGCGACACTTGATAACCGAACCGTTGTGGTTTGCTTTCAGATTTTTCTTTGACAATATTTAAAACAACTCCTAATTTCAGGACATGCAAACCAAACTGTTGTGGTTTGCTTTCAGATTTTTCTTTGACAATATTTAAAACAACAAATTTTTTGTCAATATATTAGCAACAAGTGTTGTGGTTTGCTTTCAGATTTTTCTTTGACAATATTTAAAACAACCGCCACTCCGCCCTGGTAACGGTTCCGGGTGTTGTGGTTTGCTTTCAGATTTTTCTTTGACAATATTTAAAACAACGGAAGTAGAAATTTTGTCTATCAGCAAAGGGTTGTGGTTTGCTTTCAGATTTTTCTTTGACAATATTTAAAACAACTGAGGATTGCAATGAGCCTCGACAAAGTATGTTGTGGTTTGCTTTCAGATTTTTCTTTGACAATATTTAAAACAACGGCTGATTTGTTTCTGCACAATCGACCGTTGTTGTGGTTTGCTTTCAGATTTTTCTTTGACAATATTTAAAACAACATTATTATATGGTGCTAAGGGAACTCTTGTGTTGTGGTTTGCTTTCAGATTTTTCTTTGACAATATTTAAAACAACCGTTGCAGATATCTTTGTTTGATCGGTTTCGTTGTGGTTTGCTTTCAGATTTTTCTTTGACAATATTTAAAACAACCAAAATTATTTGATAAATATTCTGGAAATCGTTGTGGTTTGCTTTCAGATTTTTCTTTGACAATATTTAAAACAACAAGTTGTGATGATGAAATCACAAAAGAAATGTTGTGGTTTGCTTTCAGATTTTTCTTTGACAATATTTAAAACAACATATTCTATCGTCTTTTCTATAAAGTACCGGTTGTGGTTTGCTTTCAGATTTTTCTTTGACAATATTTAAAACAACCTCGCTTTCAATGCTATCATATTCCTTTATGTTGTGGTTTGCTTTCAGATTTTTCTTTGACAATATTTAAAACAACCGCGGCACTGCTTGTTGTGTCGCAACGTCTGTTGTGGTTTGCTTTCAGATTTTTCTTTGACAATATTTAAAACAACCTTAACAAATCAATTGTAATGTTAAGTCTCGTTGTGGTTTGCTTTCAGATTTTTCTTTGACAATATTTAAAACAACTTTTTAATAATCTTTAAGATATAATTTTTGGTTGTGGTTTGCTTTCAGATTTTTCTTTGACAATATTTAAAACAACGAGTAGTAAATTCATGACAACTGTTTTAGAGTTGTGGTTTGCTTTCAGATTTTTCTTTGACAATATTTAAAACAACTTAGATGATTCAATTGATAAGCAAGTTCTTGTTGTGGTTTGCTTTCAGATTTTTCTTTGACAATATTTAAAACAACCATGCGACGGTATGTTCATGATTGGCAATAGTTGTGGTTTGCTTTCAGATTTTTCTTTGACAATATTTAAAACAACCACAAAATGCTTTTGTGGCTTTTATATAATGTTGTGGTTTGCTTTCAGATTTTTCTTTGACAATATTTAAAACAACTTATAACTAATTCCTTCCTGTCGTCTGATTGTTGTGGTTTGCTTTCAGATTTTTCTTTGACAATATTTAAAACAACTCCATTATAAAGAGAAACTTTTTTAGCCGGTTGTGAGTTGCTTTCAGATTTTTCTTTGACAATATTTAAAACAACTTCAATCGGAAATACATTCAGATATGCTGGGTTGTGAGTTGCTTTCAGATTTTTCTTTGACAATATTTAAAACAACTGTTAATTACAGGGATACGACTTCAATCAGGTTGTGAGTTGCTTTCAGATTTTTCTTTGACAATATTTAAAACAACCTTATTCCCGAAGGTTTAACGAAGACGGTAGTTGTGAGTTGCTTTCAGATTTTTCTTTGACAATATTTAAAACAACTCGCTTAACCTTTTCAACACTCCACGCTCCGTTGTGAGTTGCTTTCAGATTTTTCTTTGACAATATTTAAAACAACCGAAGCGGCGGAGAATGCTGCAAAAAGGCAGTTGTGAGTTGCTTTCAGATTTTTCTTTGACAATATTTAAAACAACCGGGGTTCATAGCATCAGTCGCATTATATTGTTGTGAGTTGCTTTCAGATTTTTCTTTGACAATATTTAAAACAACTTAAAATCTGTAACACTGCTCTTAGTCCTAGTTGTGAGTTGCTTTCAGATTTTTCTTTGACAATATTTAAAACAACTGATCAAATGTTTGGGAGACCAACGGTATCGTTGTGAGTTGCTTTCAGATTTTTCTTTGACAATATTTAAAACAACTATTTTTAAGAGATTCGGGAATGCCGAAAGTTGTGAGTTGCTTTCAGATTTTTCTTTGACAATATTTAAAACAACGTACATTTTAAGTTTTCTTTGCCGGTTTGCGTTGTGAGTTGCTTTCAGATTTTTCTTTGACAATATTTAAAACAACTAAAACGAAAAATTCTTTCTCATCTTCTACGTTGTGAGTTGCTTTCAGATTTTTCTTTGACAATATTTAAAACAACGTAGTAGTTTATCGTCCCTCTCTTTAACGAGTTGTGAGTTGCTTTCAGATTTTTCTTTGACAATATTTAAAACAACTGGGGTCGCGGTCAACTTGTTGGTAGTTATGTTGTGAGTTGCTTTCAGATTTTTCTTTGACAATATTTAAAACAACAATGCAACTGGAAACCAATATGCTATTTTTGTTGTGAGTTGCTTTCAGATTTTTCTTTGACAATATTTAAAACAACCCGATAGAGAAAAGCGATGATTAAAACTAGTTGTGAGTTGCTTTCAGATTTTTCTTTGACAATATTTAAAACAACGAAAAGACATAGAAGGTAATTTTAATTCAAGTTGTGAGTTGCTTTCAGATTTTTCTTTGACAATATTTAAAACAACAATTTCATGTGTCGGATAATAACCACCGCCGTTGTGAGTTGCTTTCAGATTTTTCTTTGACAATATTTAAAACAACATGATGTTTAAGAAATTCGACAACTACATAGTTGTGAGTTGCTTTCAGATTTTTCTTTGACAATATTTAAAACAACTATATTGAGATCGCTAAAAAATTGGGCTAGTTGTGAGTTGCTTTCAGATTTTTCTTTGACAATATTTAAAACAACTGTTTTGTAATATTTCGTTTTCTTTCCACAGTTGTGAGTTGCTTTCAGATTTTTCTTTGACAATATTTAAAACAACGAACATACTTAAAGACAAACTTGCTGGAATGTTGTGAGTTGCTTTCAGATTTTTCTTTGACAATATTTAAAACAACGCAATTTGTTCAGGAAGCAGAAAGACAGTAGTTGTGAGTTGCTTTCAGATTTTTCTTTGACAATATTTAAAACAACAAATGTAAGCAGGGGTACCTTCCCGATTTCGTTGTGAGTTGCTTTCAGATTTTTCTTTGACAATATTTAAAACAACTTTGGGCTTGTTTTGATTGGTTGGGGACAAGTTGTGAGTTGCTTTCAGATTTTTCTTTGACAATATTTAAAACAACTTTGTTAAATGTGTAATTGCCATATCCATAGTTGTGAGTTGCTTTCAGATTTTTCTTTGACAATATTTAAAACAACTTATCAAAGCCGGACAGTTTATCACCGGAAGTTGTGAGTTGCTTTCAGATTTTTCTTTGACAATATTTAAAACAACAAAACATTTAATAGGTATGAAATATTAAAAGTTGTGAGTTGCTTTCAGATTTTTCTTTGACAATATTTAAAACAACTAAAGACCAGAAAGATGCCTTTGAACAAGAGTTGTGAGTTGCTTTCAGATTTTTCTTTGACAATATTTAAAACAACGGAAAAGTTAATTCCGCTTTCACCAGTACAGTTGTGAGTTGCTTTCAGATTTTTCTTTGACAATATTTAAAACAACATACCCCCAAATATGTCATTGAAAACTAAGGACTTAGGTTCTTAATTAGGATTTAAAAAATATTGCCATAGATTGAAACTCGTACCCTTTCTCCCCTTCTTTTGTAAAAAGAAGGGGATAGGGGTTGAGTTAAAATAATTCAAGTTGATGCGGCTCTACAAAGCCGCTGTCCTCCTTCTTCTTACCGTAAAATATTTCCATCATCCCGAACTGCTTATCCGTTACACTTAGAATCCCCACATGTCCCTTTTCCGGTAGAATGCTTTTAATCCTTTTTACATGTACATTTTTATTCTCCCGGCTTGAGCAGTGTCTTACATAAATAGAAAACTGGAACATTGAAAAGCCGTCCCTCATCAGTTCTTTTCTGAAACGGGCATACGCTTTCTTCTCCTTCGCCGTTTCGGTCGGAAGGTCGAAAAATACTAATATCCACATAATACGGTATTCGTTAAATCTCATAATCATTAGGAACTCATCCCCCTGCCCCTTCCCTTGCAAAGGGAAGGGGTGCAATTTCCCCTCTCTTTCCAAGAGAGGGGATAAAGGGGTGAGTTCCCCTCTCTTCTCAAGAGAGGGGATCAAACTGTGTCTTCCCCCTCTCTTCTCAAGAGAGGGGGTTAGGGGGTGAGTTCCTCCTCAATTTGCTGTAACACTTTTTTTATATCCCTTAATACTTCCTCATTCTTAAACCTTATTACTCTAATACCCAATAAATTTATTACCTCAGTTCTCAATGCATCTTTTTCCAATTGCTTTGCATGGTATCCGCCGTCTATTTCAATTACCAGCTTATTCTCAAAACAATAGAAGTCCGCTATATAAAAAGTCTCTATACCAAGCAGATCATAAAAAAGAGGGAACTGTCTATAAAATTTCTTCCTGAGTAATTTTCGGTTCCTAAGCCTCTGCCACAATCTATCTTCCGCTTTCGTTGAGTTTTTTCTTAGCTCCCTGCATAAAGCTTGTGCAACCAATATCAGCTTAGGATTTTTAGATAGACTCATATAAAACTCATCCTCCCTGCCTCCTTCCCTTGCAAAGGGAAGGAGGTGTAAAATTCCCCTCTCTTTCCAAGAGAGGGGATAAAGGGGTGAGTTTCCCCTCTCTTTCCAAGAGAGGGGATAAAGGGGTGAGTTCCCTCGGTGGCTACATGGCGCATCCCCCCTCTCTTCTCAAGAGAGGGGATCAAGCTGTGCCTTCCCCCTCTCTTCTCAAGAGAGGGGGTTAGGGGGTGAGTTCCCTTGGGGGTTAGGGGGTGAGTTCGGGCGTGCCCCATATATCTAAGCCGCGCCTTCATACATATCCGGATACAATATTTTCCTCGCTTCCCCCGCAAAGCATTTTGCAAGCGAAGCCGTTGTACGCTGCACCCCTACCATCAAGGGGCTCCTTTCGCCGTCTATTACTATTTCAATTACCGGTATTTCAAGAAGCTGTTTTTTTATTGAAGTACTCAGCTCCTCAAAGTCCTCGCCGTTATCAACTATCTCTAAAACAATTTTATCTACGTAAGGACGGAACGGCTCCATTATATCATCGGCAAGACAGTATGCATTATATTTATTATGATGATGAATTCCGAGTGTAGGCAGTAAGCCGGAAGCAGCAAGCGAGCGTGCAACTATTGCCCGTAATACTGCATACCCGTAATTCAATAGATTATTCGGCGGCATTCCGTACCGGTCTCTTGTAAATTCAAGCTCCTTAGGAAAAAGATTTCCCCAGTAGTATGCCGCGGCTCTTCCCTCAAAATTATCCGGGTCGCCGGAGCGTACATCCTTTTGCCACTTAAGCATATTTACCACCTTTATTTTTTTCATGCTTAACAGCCATGCCTGGTTCTTTATCTTTGCCGCTATCGTCTGCTGCCATAACTGCTTCCTCAAAGGTACGGAGCTTTCTATCTGAGCCTGGAATCTTTCACTCTGTATTTGATTAACCGATAAAGGCAGAAATAATCCTGACGGCAAATGAGAGCTGTCGCATGAAACTACTGCGGTATTGTTTTCAAGAAGCGATGCAAGCAGACCTTGTGTAATCGTTATCTGCTGGTTGTCTAAAATAATTATTCCCGCATCTTCAATCGGGACTGTATTCTGGTTTGTTCTCTCCCTGTACTTATCGTTTTTATCCGGCTCTCCCTCATCCCCGGAAGAATTATTAAGATCATTTTTCCCGCCGTTATTTTCAATTAGCTTTATTACTAATTGGTCATCCTTTTTACTAAGGTATGCCGGATTACCGAAATATAAAGTTCGTTTAATCATAATTATGTCCTTCTTACATTGCCCTAATTAGCCGGGGCAAACCTCTCTTAAAAAGAGTTTGACATTTAAAACCCCTTCCCTTCGCAAGGGAAGGGGCAGGGGATGAGTTCACTTCGCCGGTTTTATGTTGCCGAAAATATTTTATCTAAATCAATAAGAATTCCATTTAATTTCTCCATCCGGCAAAACTTTAAAATGTTTACCTTCTATTGCCATATTCATTGAATTTCTTGAAAGTAAATATCTTGGCGCAGGATTTTCAAAATTTACATTGCTATATCCGGTAGCGTAACTTTTATCGTTTTTCTCAGCTGCAATTTTTTTGATTTCACTTTCAGGTCTTGCATCTAGATGAAAACCAAATGTTATTCTTGTTCCAGAAAATTTAATAATTGTGTAAATCCTTTTGCTTAATTCTGATTTGCTTAATTCACATAGTTCATCAATATTCTTTTTATAGAATATTACCTTCATCCCAGGTTTCAAAATAGCATACGGTTCTTCTTTATTACCTTCTTCGTCAAAGATGATTTTCCCATTTTTATCCTTGCGGTAAATTTCAAAATTATTAATAGTTCTGATTGTACCTTGTTTAACTAAATCAGCAACCACCATCAAAGAAATAATTTCCAATTCACGATCAAGCTTCTCGTTCCCTTTTTTATCTTTTTTTGTCTTCTGATAAAACGCACAAATTACATTTTCACCATTCTTTGCCCAATAATAATTCTTATGCTCATATTTGCCCTGTATTAAGTGTGGCTTTACCTGAACTGGATCTGTTACATCATCTGCAAAACAACGTATATGTCTAATTTTATTTGCACGGCTTCCATCTTTCTTCGGCATAAAAAATCCCCCATCTTCGTTTAATGTTGCTGATAAAGTTCGATTTCCCATTTGTGTTTTAATAATTTGTTTCAAATAAGGGTCAACGATATTATCTACAATTAAACTTTTGTTGACCTCCTTATTTAGAACAAATTTGAATTCATCTTTTCCTTTCTTATGAATCCATTCTCCCTTTTCTGTTTTTAAAGGCTTATTTTTATTATCTCTTTCAACCATATGAATCTTGCCGTATGTAGTGGCAAGATGTAATTCTCCTCTAATAGCATCTCCTTTTGCAGTAAAAGTTTTTCCATTAAATCGAACTTTTTTACTTGCAGGAATTACAGAACGATTACGTGCAATATTATTGATTAGTAATTCTTCATCTAACTTTCGAATAGTATTGTTTAGTCCTTTTGGTAATCTACATTGGTTAATAAGTTGTGATAGTTCCTCTTCAAGTTTTTTAATTTCTTCTCCGATATAAGTTTTATTCTTTTCCGCATCTGATTCCAGCAATTTCTTCCCTTCTTTTATCTTATACCATACTTCAAGCATCTTATCGCGAATAGCAAATGAAGGAATAATAGATAAGACGACGGCATCTTTAGCATGATGACTATGTTTGCTGCGGTCTTTTTCTGTTCCGGTTTCTTGAATGTTAAGAATTTTGCGGAATACTGCTGTTATCTCGCCCTTTTGAACATCTACTTTATCAAAATATGACTTCAGATAATGGAAAGCATATTTAGAAATAAATTGAGTATCTTTTAATTGGCTATTCTTAAATCCTGCTTTTACTTCCTTCATTGTAAAGCGTTCCACTTTATTCTTCCAATAATCTAATTCAAACTGCCACAGATGTTTTTGCCTTATATAATTATTCTTATTTTCCGGTGTGCTTGCATGCTTGGACTTGTCTTTCCAAAACTCAACCCTGGTTTCAAGGTCTTTTACTTTTTGTTCCCATTTTTCGATTCTTTGTTTAATTTCATAATAATTATCTAAATCATAAGGGATACGGTTTTTCTTTGTATTCCGGTTGAAATCAGCATAGCATACAGTTTTATTCGCTAAGCTATTGTCAAAAGAAATACTTCGTGGGATCGTATGTTCAATATCAATTAGGTTTTCTTTAAATAAATCGGTTATCTTGATCATCTTGCCAGTATAAATACAGCGATATTGTTGTTCCTTCCAAAGCCTGTATTTATCTACGATATTATCCTTTGCTTTCTTTAACTTTACCCACGCTTCCTTTTTAATGCTGCTAAAATGATTTTCACTGAATTCAAAAGATTCTTCATCATTCTCGGGTTGATTCTTTTTCCTTTTTTTATTTTTCTTTTCAGGGTTTCTATCTTCATCAACCGATATGAATTTTCCGTCTTTCTCAAAACCTTCTACCGATTCAATCATCTCATACCATAACCGGAACTTGTCAATGTCGTCACCGGAATCAGCATTTGCTATAGAGCCTTTTGCTTCTGGATCTTTTAATAGTTCTCTAATTGCATCAGCAAATTCTTTATTTTCTTCTTCTCGTAAGTTCTGATAAGCTGCATAAGCCCAACGTTTATTTGTATCAACTAATTCTCGACCTACTTCAACAACTACACGCGTTTCTTGATCAATTTGATCAGTTGCGATAAAATAGTTAACCAATTTTCTCAATTCGTACAATGTTCTCATAGCCATCGGATTTTTGAACGAACCAGTCTTGGGTGAACCAAGCATCACCATACTTTTTTGAATGCTGCCATATTTATAAAATTCTTCTCGTGCTTCAGGATAAATAGCTATCATAGAAGGATGATATAGTTTATTCAACAGCTTACACTTTTCACAAGTACATTTATCTTTCGCATCATCAACTTTCTTAAAAGTGTCCGGACAATATAACATGTCTGGGAAATTATCGGCTAAGAACCTTTTCATTGCATCTCCCAAACGGGGGAGTAAATAAAAATCACGGTCTATGCTACTGAAAAATTCTTGATAATGTTTAGTAATCTCTTCAATAATCGTTGTCTTTTCATCTTTAGAAATTTCTTTCCACGATAGATTACCATATCCATCTTCTGCGGCTTTCATAATTTGATAATCATCCCGTTCTGAACTCCCTTTTGGATATTTATTGTCTCTTGAACCAATAACATACTCATAATTTCTTTCAGCAAAACGTTTCTCTTTAGGAAGCGATTTATATTGTGCTATTAGACTATTTACGATGTTCAAGATTCTTTTTTCATCTTGATTTTTTTCAATAACTGCTTTCTTTAATGATTCCGTTATGAATGTTTTCTTTTCGTTCCAAATCTTTTCTCCAAGTATTTCGGGCACTTTTCCAAGTAGAACCGCATCAGTATAAATAAATCCTTCGCGTAAAAACGGAAGAATATTATTTATTGCTTTAAGACTAAGTTGAGCATATCCAACTGGCATAGCAAACCATAGCGAACTTAGTTTTCCAATTTTATCCTCCTCTTTAAGTCCGCATTTTGATTTTCCATATTCTTTTACAAAATCTTCGTCATCACTTTCAAATAGTACATGCCAAACATTTTCATAAAACGGCATTTGTATTTCATTTCCATGCCGATTCTTTCTTGTTATTATATTATTCCAGCTTTCACCAAATATTTTTTGTAACCGGGCGGAAACTTTACATGCCGAAACATTAGTTTTGAAATTGTAATTTAGCTCCCACTTATCATGTTTGTTTTTATTTTTTATCCATTTGTAAATATCATAAAACTCAAAGTCCTTTTGGACGAAAAATTTTTCTTTGTAGAGTTCTCTTCTCATATCATTTGAAATAAACTGCCATTCAAAATTTTCATTCCCTTTTTCTCGATATGCAATGTTGTTTATAAAACTTAGTGCTCGGAATTCTTCAAACTCTGGGCGGCTAATCGGGCAGCGTTTTTTCCCTACTATTATTTCTTTGCCTTTATCTCTATCAAACACTTTCATATTTTCAAGTGTACAATAACCGACTAAGCCTTTTTGCGAACGTAAGGGACGCTGCCAGAATATTGCAGACTTAGAATATTCATTATCAAAAATGTATTTAAAATCCAATCCTTGAAAATCAAAAATTTGTTTAACCTCTCTTATAAGCATTTTACGTGTTACATATTGGTGTAGGTTTTTACGAATTCGAATTCCTTCGCTTTTTCTTTCGGGGTGGTTGATGCAATCATTTTCAACTTTTGCGAGTATCATCCCAACTGTATATGTCGTTTGATTAACTAGTATGTTTAGCTTTTCGATCTCATCAAAAAATTTATTTTGCTTTTTATCCTCAGCTCCTTTATTTGCTTCAATTAAATCTTCGCCATTATTTTCTTTAATTACATCATCCTTTTCTTGTACAATTTTACTGCTCTTAAATCCCCTATGTTGGGCAATATGATATAGTGCTCTTCCTAATTTAAATCTGTTTATTTCAATTGAAAAATCTAATTTTACTGTCGCTAGTTCACTTCGTAATTGATATGGGCTTATATAATCAGGCTTACCGTCATTATTAAAATCTAACTTTATCCAATTCGAGAAAAGTAAATCATCTATTGGATATTTTCTTCCCCCATTATCATTTTGTGCTTCCTCTTTATTATAATATTTCCAACGTTTCAAACTCTCTTCTGAGATTGGACAATATAATTTCGATTTGTCTTTTATTAATGCTTCTAATACTGCCCAGAGTTTGTACTTTCTTGCTTGATATAATCTTCTAATACTTCTTTTTTCTGTTCTGTTTGCTGCAAGCGATATAGTGTACTTATTTTCTTTGTCCTTGCCTACGCCTGTTTCAAAAGTTAAAACTGTAGCATGTTCAAATTGATTTTCATCTGATGGATTTCTAATAGCCGCTCCAATAGAATTAGAACCTAAATCAAGAGCTAAAATTTTTTGTTCCATAGTTGCAATTTCCTTTTTTAATTATTAGTTTTGAACAGTCTGAAAGACTTATCACAATAAGGCTCGTGCCGAAAGGCCTAAGCCGAAGATTATCTTAGCCCTGCATCGTATACGCTCTGCGGGGTTTTTTAATTTAAACATAATTTTTATTCCGTTGTGAAAACATTTACAGTAGTCCCGGTTTAACCGGGATTGCTGTTTTAAACAACCCTCAGATTTTATTATCTAAAAAATTCCTTCGCTGCGTAAGTTCTATTCATGCAAGCCTGCCCTGTCTGCATTATTCCCGCTGTAAATATCAAATCATATTTTATAACACGTATCAACTTAACCAAATTTTAAATTAAATACATAATACGGGACAAAAAAATTTAAACCTTAACTTTTACCGTCCGGTATAAAAAAAGTTTATAACAAACCCATTATTTAATCGCAAAGGCATCGCTATAAAAAAGTCCCTCACTTCTCAAGCAATGTCATTAATTATTTTCAAGATAATTTTTTACAAACGCCATCGGCGTGAAATATTATTAACACTCTAAAAGTCCTCAAAAACAAAACTTCTCCCGAAGGGATGGATTCCCAGTAGAAGTGACATATTATGGACTTTTCAAAATTCACCAACATAATAACATTACTCTAGAATGATTTAGTGTGAGTTCAAAACAAACCATTGACGAATGACTATTGACGAATGACTATTGACGATTGACCAATGACCTTTCCCTTCCTTTTTGCTCATATTAAGGACATTCCTTGCCATTCCGCAACCATTTTATCAATTTACGCTTCCGTGTTAGTGATTAATAACCACGTGTTGACGATTTACGCCGCCGTGTTAAAGGTTTTCGCTTCCCTGTTAGTGATTTACGACCACGTGTTATCCATTTACGCCTCCCTGTTGATCATTTACGCTGTCGTGTTAGTGATTAATGCGCACGTGTTATCCATTTACGCTTCCATGTTAAGGGTTTTCGCCTCCCTGTTAGTGATTAATGACCACGTGTTAATGACTTACGCTCTCGTGTTAAGCATTTGCGCTTCCATGTTATGGATTTACGCTTCCGTGTTAGTGATTAATGACCACGTGTTGATGACTTACGCTCCCATGTTAAGGGTTTACGCTTCCCTGTTAAAGCCCTATGCAGCCATGTTAAAAAATTATTGAAGTGTGTTAATCAATTTATTTCTGCTGCTGTCTTGTTTAATTACCAAATTGTTAAACTACCCAAGCATTTTAACAATTTAGTCGCTTCACAACAAAACAATTGAACTACTATTGAATGACTACTAAGGACAATTGTATTACTATCAAATACCTTCGCCCGGCTAATGACCAATGACAATTGACTAATGACTTACTTATTCAAACTAAGCAAGTAATCCGCAATCTTGCCCAGCACTTTAACATCAATGTTGCTGAAGGACGGCATCATAGCATTGGGGTACTGTGCTCTTAGCTCCTCGAATCTTTTTGAGCTCATGTATGATTGAGGGTTACGCAAAAAATTTATAAGTCTGTCCCGCGACCAATTGGATTGTATTCCGTGCAGGCTCGGCGCCATGCCTGTGCCTGTCAAATCTCCTCCGTGGCATCCGGTGCAGCCCAGACTCGCAACTAATTTCTCCGGCGGCTGATCGGCGGATACCTGCTGCGAGGACTGCTGTACTGCTGTCGTTGGGTTTGGCTTCACCTGTTCATCGGTCCTTTTTGTACTTATCTCTAAAACGTATAAAGCTAAAAATAAAACTAAAACTGAGGCTACCCATATTTGTGGCTTGGTCATTGTATTCCGATATTTAATTTTAATATAAAAGCATTTTAATACTTTCAAAAATACGGAATAACACCAACATAAATAAAGTGAAAAGCTCTTCGGTTAACACCATTAGTGATGCAGACGTGCTAAATCAAAGGCTAAGTTGCTTTATTGCCCGGCTTCTTTTAACAATTATGCAATTCGTCAATTAAACAATTTATTCAATCTCAAATGAAGCATTAACAACTGCGGTAATCTCTTTATCGATTGAGCTGATATCATTTATTCCATAGTTTGAAACTTCGTTTGAATATTTAGGAGTAATCTGGAGTACTCCCATTCTTGCATTCCTCATCGGACCAAGTTTTCTTCCGGTCGCCTTTGCAATTTTTTCCGCTCTTATCATCGCATCTTTGGCTGCCGCTGCCTGCATGTCAATCTTTAGCTGCGCTAATTTTGTGTAATGATATTCCGGCGGATTTACATTGAAGTTAACGCCTTGCTCAATTACCGAGGCTACTTGTATTGATAGCTGCTTAATTTTGTTTACGTCATTCGATTGGACTTCCACTTGCTGATTGTAATTGTATCCTTTTATGTTTTGAGTTTGGTAACCGTTTGCGGCAGTTTCATAAATTGGGTAGTGTGTAATTGCGGATAGCTCAACTTTATTATCCGGAAATCCTTTTGAAGCTAAGAATTTTAACAGCAAGGGTCTTTCGCTTTCAAGCTGCCTGTACGCCGCATCGGCAGTTGCCGCTTGAGTTGTAAGTGTTCCTTTTAAGATTGCAAGATCGGAAACAATATCTTTCGTTGCTGAACCTGTAACAGTAATTGTCTGATTGGAATTGTAATTTGATTTCCATGTTGATGTAATTATTATGATGCCTATTAAAAAGAATATTCCCCCGATTGAAACAGGAAGTAATAGATTATTTTTATTATTCATTGGTAATTCATTTTTAGTTGCAGGAATTTGATTTATCGTAACTTAGGTAAAATGAAATTTAATCTCAACTCTTTGTTACTCCAGTTCACTTCAATTTTATTTTTAAGTTTTTATATTGAAATAAAAAAAAGTATGCGAAACGGTAATAGATTAATCAATGAAAAAAGCCCGTATCTTTTACAGCATGCTCATAATCCTGTAGATTGGTACCCATGGTGTGAAGAAGCTTTTGAAAAAGCGAAGACAGAAGACAAGCCGGTTTTTCTTTCAATCGGATATTCAACATGCCATTGGTGTCATGTTATGGAAAATGAATCCTTCGAGGATGAAGAAGTTGCAAGGCTGATGAATGATGCTTTCATCTCAATTAAAGTTGATAGGGAAGAGCGCCCGGATATCGATGGAATTTATATGACCATCTGTCAGATGCTTACCGGCAGCGGCGGCTGGCCTCTTACAATTATAATGACGCCTGATAAAAAGCCTTTTCTTGCAGGTACTTATTTCCCAAAAGAAAGCCGCTTCGGAAGAACCGGTTTGCTTGAACTTATTCCTCAGATAAAAAACTTTTGGACTTCGAACAGAGAAGAGATTAATAAATCTGCCGGAGATATTTTATCTACACTCGAAGATTCAAATAAAATGAAAGCCGGATTAACGTTGGGCGAAAAGTTCCTGGATAAAGTTTTCGAGAAATATCTAAACCGGTTTGATCATCAGTTCGGCGGATTTAATGAAGCGCCTAAGTTTCCCTCGCCGCACAATCTTCTCTTTCTTTTAAGATATTGGAAAAGAAGTAAAGATAAGCGTGCTCTTGTTATGGTTGAGAAAACTTTAACACAAATGCGTCTCGGCGGCATTTATGATCAGGTTGGATTCGGCTTCCACCGGTATTCAACTGACCGCCAGTGGCTGGTTCCTCATTTCGAAAAGATGCTTTACGATCAGGCTTTGCTTGTTTCTGCTTATACTGAAGCTTATCAAGCGGCTAAAAATATTTTTTATAAAGATACTGCCGAAGAAATTATTAAGTATGTCCTTCGTGATATGACTTCGCCGGAAGGAGGCTTTTATTCCGCCGAGGATGCTGACAGCGAAGGCGAGGAAGGTAAGTTTTATCTTTGGCGTAAAGATGAAATCAAATCTATTCTTGGGGATGAAGCTGATTTGTTTATTAAAATTTTTAACATAACCGATGATGGAAATTATGTTGACCATGCATTAGGCGGAAAAACCGGCGCTAGTATTCTTCATTTGAACAAAAGAATAAGCGAAGCTGCAGAGGAGTTTAATTTAAAGTCTGATGAACTGACTTTACTAATGAATTCGGCGAGGGAGAAATTATTTAATATTAGAGATAAGCGGATTCATCCTTTTAAGGATGATAAGATTTTAACGGATTGGAATGCATTAATGATTTCCGCCCTGGCAAAATCTTCACTGGTATTTAATCAACTTGAATATCTTGCTGCTGCAGAAAAGTCAATGGACTTTATACTCTCAAAAATGATTGACGCAAACGGATTGCTGCTGCATCGTTACAGACAAGGTGAAGCTTCTTTCCCCGGCAATATTGACGACTATGCCTTTGTCATTGCCGCGTTAATTGATCTTTATGAAGCTTCTTTCAAAACAAAATATTTAAAGGACGCTGTCAGGCTTAATTCGGAATTGATTAAACATTTTTGGGATGAAAAGGAAGGCGGGTTCTTCTTTACCGGTAATTTTAGTGAGCAGTTACTGATCCGACGTAAAGAAATTTATGATGGTGCAGTGCCGTCAGGAAACTCCGCCGAATTACTTAATCTAATCCGCCTTGGAAGAATTACTTCAAATTCCGATTATGAAAATAAAGCTTCGGCAGCTGCTAAATTAATCTCAAATTCGATTCAGGTTTCTCCTTTAGCTTTTGCATACTCGCTCTGTGCATTGGATTTTGCTTTTGGTCCGTCAAATGAAATTGTTATTTCTTGCGGCAATACAGAAGAAGCCCGCGATTATGTTAAGCTAATGAGTGAGTTTTATATTCCAAATAAAGTTGTTATCATAAACTCTGAAAGAGATGAGCATATTAGAACTATAGCTCCTTTTACGGCAAATCAATTTCAGTTAGGAAATAAAGCCACTGCTTACGTTTGCCGAAATTATATCTGCAATTTGCCTGTAAATAAACCTAAAGACTTTGCTAAGCTTCTTGAAAATATTTGTAGATAGTTTGTAAAGTAAAATGTAAATTAGGTATGTATAAATTAAGATTCTAAGGTATGCTCTTATATTGATATTGAGAAAGGGATTTTCTTATTCAGGACAATAAATTAATACGGTCTCTAATTCAAAATGTTAAAGCAGGGAATAACTCTTCTTTTGAACAGCTTTATCAAATTTATTCCGGACGCATTTATGCGCTTTGCCTTAGACTGCTTGCCGATAAAGATCTTGCGGATGAAATTACTAAATCGGCTTTTGTGTCTGCACTAAAAAATATTTCTCACCTTAGAATGGATATTACTTTCAGTTCATGGTTAAGCGGCATAACTGTTTACTTGTGCCTTGATACTTTGCGCCAGAAAGGAAATTCTGCCGGTAAAATAGACAGTAAGAAATTAAAGAGCCTGAATCTCAACGCCTTCGAGTATGAGGTAATTTCTTTGCCGGTTACTGAGCGCTTAGCATTTGTCCTTCATGACCTTGAAAAATATACGGCTGCTGAAACATCAGAATTACTTCTTATTAAAACCGAGGAAATGAAAAAATATTTGGATAATGCACACGCTCTTTTGAAAAATGCAAGCTCGTCGATTAGTCAGGTTACTCCATTAAATGAAAGAATAAGTTCTCTCTCCGGTCAAATTGTACCCGGAAATGAAGTTTGGAAAAACATATCTTTAGAAGTTGAGAAGCTAAAAGCCAGTATCTTTACAAAGATGGATGAACTCAACTCCGATTCAGATGAAGAAACAAAAAATGAAAAACAGGAGCGGGAGAGGAAATTCAATATCTTCGGCTGGAAGAAAAAGTAAGTCCATAAAGAGTAAACAAATTTTTAACCTGAGTATTAAATAAGCTATGAATGCATGACTGCATGAAGGTTTGCAGTCATACATTCGTTCAATTCTATCGTTTGGGTCTATACATGTGCGTGCTTTGCCCAAAGAATACTTCGGCAGCTTCCATTACCGTTTCCGAAAGTGTTGGATGAGGATGAATGCTAAGTTTCAAATCGGTAACGTTAGCACCCATTTCAATCGCAAGAACTCCTTCGGCAATAAGCTCTCCGGCGCCGGGACCGCAAATACCAACCCCAAGTATTCGCTGCGTATCCGGTTCGATTATTAATTTTGTAACTCCGTCGCTTCTATCAAGAGTAGTAGCTCTTCCCGAAGCAGCCCAAGGGAATTTAGCAGTTTCGTATTTAATGCCCTGATCTTTGGCTTTTGTTTCCGTTAAGCCTGCCCATGCAATTTCAGGATCTGTAAATACAACTGCTGGAATAGCAAGCGGCTCGAAAGCAACTTTATGCCCGGCTATTGCTTCCACTGCGACTCTCCCTTCGTGCGAAGCTTTGTGAGCAAGCATTGGTTCTCCGGCTATATCTCCAATTGCATAAATGTTTGGATCGGCGGTTTGCAGCTGCTTGTTTACCTCAATCCAGCCTCTTGAATTTGTTTTAACTTTGGTGTTTTCTAATCCTAAGCCTCGTGCATCGGGCTTTCTGCCGATTGACATTAAAACATATTCATAAACTTGTTCTGCTGCCTTGCCGTCGCTGTCCTGAATATTTACACTGATTCCGTCCTTCATTTCTTTTAATGAAAGGACTTTTGAATTTATCATTATCTTGTCAAACTTCTTCTCAACTCTTTTGGCAAGGTATGAAACTAAATCTCTGTCAGCCCCGGGAAGCAGTCCCGGCATCATTTCAACTACAGAGACTTTTGTACCGAGCGAACTGTAAACCGAACCAAGTTCAAGCCCGATGTATCCTCCTCCAATTACCAGCAGACTTTTGGGAATCTCAGGCAAATCAAGTGCCGTTGTTGAGTTTAAGATTCTTTTGCTGTCAATGTTTAGCGAAGGAATTGTTGCAATTACAGAACCTGTCGCAATTATCGCCTTCTCAAACTTATGTTCTTCTGTTCCTCCTTCAAACTTCTCAATCTTCAAAGTTGAAGAATTTATAAAAGTTGCTTTACCGCGAATATAATTTATCTTTCTCTGTTTGGAAAGGATACCGAGCCCGCCGGTAAGCTTGTTTACAACACTGTTCTTCCAATCTCTCAATTTATTCAAATCGATTTTAGGTTTGGAAAACTCAATTCCCCAATTCTTTGCTTCCTCTGCTTCGTTTATAAGCTTTGCAACATGAAGCAGAGCTTTAGAAGGAATACATCCGCGGTAAAGGCAAACGCCGCCTGGATTTTTTTCTTTATCGATTAATGTAACTTCCATACCGAGATCAGCGGCAAGGAATGCAGCAGCATATCCCCCTGGTCCTCCGCCTATAACTGTTAATTTCTGACTACTCATATTTCTCCATTCAATTATGCTTGGCATAGCGCAAAGGACACAGAGCAAAGTGAAATATTTTTATAATGAAACTTTTTGCGCTATACGCGTTGCTCTATGCTCTAAGCGAAATTATCCTTCAATTAGAATTTTCATCGGCTGTTCAAGCGCTTCACAGACCCATCTTAAAAATCTTGCTGCATCTGCACCGTCTATAATTCTATGGTCGTAAGAAAGTGATAAAGGAAGAATAAGCCGCGGTTCGAATTTACCGTCGGTATAGACAGGCTGATACGAGCTTCTTGAAACGCCTAATATTGCAACTTCGGGCGAGTTGATTATCGGTGTAAAAGCGGTCCCGCCGATTCCGCCAAGATTTGTAATTGTAAAGCATCCGCCTTGAAGCTCTTCAAGTGAGGTTTTTCTAATACGTGCTTTCTCGGCAATTGTGTTTAATTCAACTGAAAGCTCTATAAGATTTTTCTGATCAACATTTTTAATTACCGGTACTATCAATCCGTGCTCGGTATCTACCGCAATACCAACGTTGAAGAATTTCTTGTAGATAATTTCTTTTTTCTCCATATCGATACTTGA
>JAJYSI010000423.1 GCA_021793635.1 Bacteroidota bacterium | reverse complement strand
ATCTCTTTCATCTTTTTCTTCTAATCTAAAATAATTTTAAAAAGTTGGGTGGAATTATAATAAATTTTGACGATGGATGGAAGGCAGGTTTCTATTTTGGAAATGTAATTTGATGCATAGTGTAATTAAATATCAGTAAATTTCTTCATGACTGCCGACATCGACGGGAACAATTATATCTTTATCAATTAAAAAGTATATTGAAATCCGGTATGATATATTTATAGAAACAGAATACATCTCGGATAATTTGCCGTGCAGCTTGTGCAGCCGTAAAGACGGATGCCCCGGATTTAACTCCAACAGCTTTAATGTCTTTTCATATTGAGATAATAATTCCGGGTGCTTTTTAATAAAGCGAGTCGCCCTTTTTAAGTAGCTGTCGGTATAGATTATTTCAGCCACGTGAAATTCTCTTTATATGCTTCTCTACAGATTCTTTGATATATCTGCCTTCTTTAATATCTCTTTTTGCTTCCAGCAAAGCAGCTTCTAATTCGCATTCTCTTAAATAGTTATATTTTTCTATAGGAAGTACAACATATTTGTTCTTACCTCTAACAGTAATAATTACCTCGGACCCTTCCGTAGTTTCCTTTTCTAATACTGTAACCCCCTTTGTTTTTAGATCGTTTGCTGTTATTATTTGAGCCATATTAATAAACCTCTTAATAGTATGATTAATAATACGTAAAAGAATAATATATATCAATCGAATATTTTAAGAACAAACTTAGTAATTAATCATAAACATTTATTTGTTATAGTTCCTATTCAATTATTTAAAATCTGCCGTTGTTCGACAGTTATACCATCGAACATAACTCAATTAAGAGTTGTTCTCTGTAAGCAATAAGATTACTCTCCAAATTGCGGCATAACTGCATTCCGATTTCCGTCTAACAGTGTCCCGCCTTGCGGGATCAGATAACATTAATACTCTGCTAAATTCTGTTATTAATTTTTTAATTAAATAACTGCCTCAAGTTTACCGCTTGAATAAGAAGCAATTAAAAAAACCGTTCAAACGGTTACAAAAATCGTTTTCTCTTTCATTAACCAACGGATTAATCCGTTGGTTAATGAGAAAAAGGAAAGGAATTCGAACCGTTTTAACGGTTTCTAATGTTAAGCAGTCAACTTGAGGCAAAATAATTTATTTCTTAGTGTCTTAGAGGCTTTGTGGCATAAAAGAATTGTCTTTTTAAAAGCACAATCGCTAAAACAAACACTAAAACCGTTATTTTTTACAATTTTCACAATTTCCCCGTTCCATTTTATTATTTTAATAAAACCGGTCGCCATTTTATTAAATTTTTTCTCAAATTATAGAATTTATTGCCATTTTAGCAGTCCGAGTTGCCATTTTAGCAAAATTTCTCTCATTTTAAGAAAATTATTGGCATTTTACCATCCCGAGTTGCCGTTTTATAACTCCAGATCGTCATTTTACAATCCAAGATGACATTTTATGAGCCCGCACCGGCATTTTATGATTCTAAATTGCTATTTTATAACTCCCAAAAACCAATTTATAATCCAAGATTTCTTTTTATTTTACCGGATTTCAATTCAAAGCTTTTGTCTCTTTTATTCAACTTTGAATTTAATAAATATTTGTGCTTGAGTTAAAGGGACAAATGAATTTAAGAATTGACTTAAATTATCCATCACTTGTAATAGCCGAAAATTAATCACAGACTATTTCTAATAAATCAGGATCAGCGTTCTTCAATTACCGGCTGCTATCGCTATTTACAAACAGTAATCATTTCAGATCTTTTACGCCTTTGATTTTTGCAGGCTGCAGAAGGTTTAAGTCAAACACTACAACTTCATTCTTACCTTCTTTAAGAAATGTAGACGGCAGAAATAATCTTTGCTGCGGACCTATGTTCCAGTACCTTCCCAAATTATTTCCGTTTACCCACACAACACCTTTTGTCCATCCGCTCATATCAAGATAAGTGTCACCTTTCTTTTTAATCTCAAAAGTCCCTTTGAAGAAATTGCCCGGTCTATCCGGTTTGAAATTCTTTTCAAATCTTAAGGACGAAATATATTTTGAACTCATCGGAAGATTATACACTTCCCAGTTCATTAAAGTAATTCCATTCAAAGTAACACGGTCGGTTATCCCCTTCCTATCTATAAGATATTGACCGTAATTAATCCTTCCTTCAGCTTCTACCATAATTTCCAGTTCATGCGAAAGAATATCCGTCTTCGGAATCTCAATCTGGTTCTGTTTCTTTGTCCTATCAATTGTGCCGATAATTTTACCGTCTATGTAAACATTAGCATAATCATGAAGATTAGTAACAACAAGATTTCCTGATCGCTGCCCGGTTAGTTTGGTTTTATATAAAATAAATCCGAAGTACTGCTTGTACATTTCCATAGGTTTCGGCTGGACTGAAAAAACCGGTTTGGGTAAATTATTAAAAACAGACGCACACTCAGTTATTTTTATTTCCGGGATGGAAATTACCGGAAGCGGTTCCGGAAGTTCCGGCATCTTTTCCCCTTGCGGAAGATATCTGCTCAGCAAATTTCTGATTGCAAAATATTTCGGCGTTGGTTGTCCCAATTCATTTATCGGCGCATCGTAATCATAGCTGGTAATATCAGGTTCATATTTATTGCTGAAATTTGCACCGGCATACCAGCCGAAATTTGTACCGCCGTCAAGAACATAAATATTAAATGATTTCTTATGATCCATAAGCCAGCTAAGATCTTTTAATATCGGAACAGTATCCACGGTCGCCCATTTTTCTCCCCAGTGGGTAAGCCAGCCCGGATAATATTCACCGCAAAAAACCGGCACACATGGCTCAAACCGTTCTGCCGTTTTGAAATCATTTTCATTAACACCAGGATCTAAACCGATTGCACAACCTTTAATAGTTCCATCTGTAAGATTTGCTTGAGCAGCTCCATCCGAAGTGTAAAAAGGAATGTTGATACCATCCCTCATCCAAAATTTCTTTAAAGTATTTAGATAATTTTTATCGTTGCCAAAGCTCCCATATTCATTTTCAATTTGAAGCATTATAACGGGTCCGCCTTTAGTGTCCTGCAAGTCTTTTATCTCGTACGATATCTTATCGATATATTTTTCAACCGCAGAAATGTATCTCGGATCCATGCATCGTACCTTAATATCCGGTATTGTCAGCAGCCATGGAGGCAGCCCTCCAAAATCCCATTCAGCGCAGGCATAAGGTCCGGGTCTAAGAATTACATGAAGTCCTACTTCTTTTGCGGTAAGAATAAATTTTCTTAAGTCATTGTTGCCTGTAAAATCCCACTTACCTGGAAGTGGTTCTATTTTATCCCAGAATATATAGGTAGCAACAGTATTAAGTCCCATCGCTTTGGCTTTAAGCAAACGGTCCCTCCAGTACTGATACGGAATTCGCTGAAAATGAATTTCACCGGATAATATCTGGAATGGTTTACCGTTAAAATAGAATTGACTTCCTTTGATTGTCAATGACTGCCCGGTTATAATAATAGAGAAGATTAAATTCAGCAAAAGAGATATTTTTAATATTCTCATCAA
>JAJYSI010000422.1 GCA_021793635.1 Bacteroidota bacterium | reverse complement strand
TTAATAGAGAGGGGATATATCAAACATCACATAAAAATATTTTTTAACTTTAGGGTACTTCTAAAAACTATCTTTTATAAAAATTTAACGCAGAGAACGCAAAGAATACGCAACGTTCGCAGAGAATATTGAAGTTTTTAGAAGCGCCCTTATGTTTCTGTTCTTTAGATTGATTATAACTTTGATTAAAACTATATTTTTACTAACAATTTGATAAAATTCTGATGCGCCCTACTTATGCAGTAATAAATCTTTCAAATTTAAAATATAATTATTTGAACATTCGCCGGAAAATTAAAGATGCAAAAGTGATGGCGGTTGTAAAAGCTGATGCATATGGACATGGTTCCGTGGAAATTGCTAATGCCTTAAATTCTTTGGAAGTAAAGAAACCGGAATATTTTGCCGTAGCTATTCCGGAAGAAGGTATTGAATTAAGAAAACATAATATTAAACAACCGATTCTTGTTTTTGATCCATTCAATAATGTTCAAGCTGAATTAATATTTAAATATAATTTGATCCCGACAGTTTGTTCCGTTGATCATATAAAACTATTATTAAAAGCTAAAAATAATTTTGCGAGCGGTAAAAGGATTAGAGTTCATATAAAAATTGATACCGGGATGAATAGACTTGGGATTGATTTTGATTATGCCTTTGATTTTGTCAAAAGAATTAGTCGTGATAATAGTTTTATAATTGATGGAATCTACACTCACTTTGCTAACTCTGATGAACGGGACAAAACATTTGCAAATCTTCAATTGAAAAGATTTAATGATTTGTTGAATGAATTGAAAAAAGAAAAAATAAATTTTGGATTAGCTCACACTGCAAATAGCGGCGCTATCGTGGATATGCCGGAAGCATATTTTGATATGGTAAGACCCGGAATTTTACTTTACGGTTATTATCCTTCAACCGAGACTTCAAATTCAATAAAGATTAAACCTGTGATGTCTTTATACTCTGTCGTTACGGCGGTTAAAAAAATTGCTTCAGGCGAAACTGTTAGTTATGGAAGAAAGTTCAAAGCTTTTGAAGAAACAAAAATTGTCTCGGTTCCGATTGGCTACGCAGATGGATTTACTCGCGGTTTAACGAATTCAGCCAAAGCAATTATTAGAGGAAAATTATTTCAGCAAGTGGGAACTGTAACAATGGATAGGATAATGTTTAACATTGGAGACGAAAAGATTCTTCAAAACGATAAGGTAATTTTATTAGGGAAGAATAAAAAACTTAAAGTTGATGCGCGGGATTGGGCAGATATATTAAAAACAATCCCTTATGAAATTATTTGCGGAATCAGCAAGAGGGTTCCAAGAATTTATAAAGATTAAATGGAATTAATTAAGCAATATATAATCCAGAGTATTTCTGCCGCTTCAAATAACCTTAGGTTAAGTACACAAAAAATTGAAGTGGTAGCTTTGCTGCGTGAAACAATTGTTAAATCTGAGAACCTTGAAGTTGACATCAAGGGTATGAAAAAAATTACCGAACTTTCGACTCTTGCTATTAGGCTTAATGAAATTTATTCCTACCTAACACAAAACCAAATTGATTTGTTTAAACTTTCCGATAAATTCAAAGAACACAGTCAATTCTTAATTAAAGATTTAAGCCACATGCTTGACATGGTTAACCCGGCAACTTTTAAGAGTGCATTAGAAAAGTTAAAAGAAAATTCTGTTGACGGCACTAACTCCGAAATTCTTCAATCTATCCCTGCTTCAAATGAAAACGGTATTAACGTTGACCTTTCAAAAAGAAAACCGGATAGCAGCTTATTTGCTGAATCAGAAAGCAATAAGCTGAAAGAGAAAATAATATTTGAAGAGGACAAAGAAGATGAGGATTTGTTCTTTCAAAATTATGAAAATGAAATACTGAAAACCATCAAACCGATTGATGGAATGCTAAAGCAGCTTTCAAAAAATGAAGTGAGTTCCGAAGAGCTCTCAAACTTCGCAAAAGTTATGAAGACAAATGGAGATATATCCGCGAAGACCGGTTTTGATATAATTGCAAATATGCACTGGATAATTTCAAAGGCGCTTCAATTAATTAAAACAAGAGAGTTAATGCCGGGAAAAGAAGTAATTGAATCGGTTCGTGCTTGTCTCATTGTAATTGTAGCGCTGGTTAGAGGTAAGGAAGTAGATATTAATAATTATTTAAATCGAGCCGAAGAATTCGGCAAAGAAATTCAAACTCTAAACAGTAAGGAAAATATTTAATGGAGATTTATGCTGTTATAATGGCTGGCGGAGTTGGCTCAAGGTTCTGGCCAAGAAGCAAGGAAAAAACCCCTAAGCAGCTTCTAAAAATATTTGGTGAAAATACCATGATTCAAAGTACCGTGGAAAGATTGGATGGTATTGTACAGAAAGAGAATATTTTTATTATTACAAATAAAATTCAAAAACCGGAAATTGTAAGACAACTTCACGGAGTGCCGGTTGAGAATATTATTGAAGAGCCATTCGGAAGAAATACCGCGGCGTGTATTGGGCTTGCCTCAATAATTATAGGACAAAAATGTAAAGACGGTGTAATGGTTGTATTACCTGCTGATCATATTATTAAAGAAAAGGAATTATTCCATCAAACATTAAGATATGCTGTTGATTTTGCATATCATTCAGAAGCGTTAGTAACAATCGGAATAAAACCGTCCAGACCTGAAACAGGTTACGGTTATATCCAGATTGATGAAGATAATGTGTCGGAAAATATATTTAAGGTTTTGTCTTTTGCCGAAAAGCCAAATTATGCTACTGCAGCCCGGTTTTTAGAAAGCGGAGATTTTTTCTGGAACAGCGGTATGTTTATCTGGCGCACAGATGTTATTCTTAAAGAAATAACATTATTAATGCCTGACCTTTATGAGGGGTTGGATAAAATAAAAGATTTTGTAAACACTCCTTCGTTTGAAAGCGTTCTGTCCAATGTTTACGGAATGCTAAGAAGCATTTCAATTGATTATGGCATTATGGAGAAATCAAAAAAAGTTTATTTGACAAAAGGTGAATTTTCATGGAGTGATGTCGGAAGCTGGGAAGAAGTTTATCAGCTTTCGGAAAAAAACGAGGACGGTAATGCAACTATCGGAAATATATTTACAGAAGCAACTGCAGATTCTTATATTTATTCTCCGGATAAATTTACGGCAGTTATTGGCGCCGAGAATTTAATAGTGATAAACACAAAAGATGCTTTGCTTATTTGCCGCCGGGATCAATCTCAGGAAGTTAAAAAGATCGTAGATTATTTAAAGATAAACAAGATTGCGGAACATCTTTAAAAATAAATAGCATGTTATCGATTCTCAAATAAAAAGGAAGTAATTTGTTTATAGTTAAATCTCCTGTGGAACAAACTATTGAACTTGAAAATAATATTCTCGTAATAAAGGTATATTCTCCGGAAATTTCCTCAGAAATTGAGCCAGGACAATTTCTAAATGTACGCGTTTCAGAAACTTACTCGCCATTGTTAAGGCGCCCTTTTAGTGTTTGCGACGTAGAAGGGGATTTTATTTTCTTAATGTTTAATGTTCTTGGCGAGGGGA
>JAJYSI010000421.1 GCA_021793635.1 Bacteroidota bacterium | reverse complement strand
TCCGATCTTTATGCTAACCGGGGGCTTAGGCTTAGTTGTCTCTCTCTCCAAAGTACCTGTAGAACAGCTATAAAATAAAGTTGATATTAGAAAAATAGTAAAGAAATAAATGTAAAATTTTCTCATCTATACTCCGATATTATTGCTTGAAGCGTTTCTTTGTGGTAATCTAATTTATATACTTTAATACTGTCGCCAATAAATATTATCCCATTCTCTTCATTCGGTAAAATTTCAAAATGACTAGCCCTCTGTTCATAGTAAGGAGTAGGAAGCCCGGGAGTAATTATTCCTGTCGGAGTCTTTGAAGTTAAACGTAGTTTGTATAATATGTATGCAATTCCGCCTTTGTTATAATTTATTTTCGCAATTAAAAAAATCAAGAAAAGATTAATCAACAATGAAAAAATTAAGAAAAAATTCACCATTAGTGTCGCATTCACGTTCTATATCTTTATAGTATTTCCGTTTAAATCTTTGCTTTTATGTCAAGATATTTGAAATAATTTTACATATCCCATATTCCATATTCCATATTCCCTAAAACGTCGGCATGTCCCCTGCAACATTAGTATTTACTTCCTTGCTAATATTAAACTTGAATATATTTTGCGGTTTGGTTAATCGTACAATCTTCAGACTCTTTATTTTTTTAAGCGATACTATCTGATCGCCAAATCCGTTTGTACCTTTTTGACTCGACCAGTACGTTACACATTTATCACCATTTTTATCAATATACCAGCCTAGGAATATTACCGAATGTCCTATTCCGCTTTTCCATGAAATATTCATAAAATCACCGGAAATAGCGTCCTTCGGCTTAACTACACTACCCATATTCGAGTATTGAACTAAAGCATATTCACTTCCGAAACCATCGGCATTCCAAATTCCCCAATATTTAATCCAGTCGTTTCTCCTGCCTCCATTTGGTTCCTGCATTCTCATTGCTTCAAGTCGACCTTTTGAAAGTTTATTTGCTTGGTTACCAAGTATAAAATCTAAAGCAGTTATTAGAACCGAATACGTTGAGCCGCTGCAGTAGCTCGAACTTCGAGTAGGCTTGATTAGAGAACTGCCAAATAATTTTAGATCATATCCTACTGGCGATTCTGTAGGCGTAGAATCTATCCCTATAAAATATCCACCACCATCCATGGCATGAGATTGTACTGTATCTATCGCCCTTAATACTTCAAGATTATAAGACCTGGAATATTTAGAATAATTCTTGAAATGATCTAAATTCTGAAATTTAGCGGATATATCTCCCGGCTTTAAAATAAGCCACTTATTCTGACACTTCGTTATTTTGGGAAGACCGAAGAATATTATAGCAAATATTAAAATAACTAGATTTGTTTTATAACTCTTCATCTAAGTTGCTGACATATTATTTGTAAAATTTATTTCTTTGTGATAAAACATACCATTCTTAACTAAATAAATCAATAAATAAACACCATGGTTTAATAATCTTACACTGATTAAAAATTACATCGTATGTGCAAAAAAGTGACCCCTTTTTAATTAAAAATCAGTGTTTTGTTGATTCCTAATATTCTGATAAGTGGTATACTATTTGATCCTTTGAAAGAAAATGAGTTATCCATGAAACAATTAAATCTCGATTCGTTTATTCTTCAAGAAAGTGATCCGGAAATAAGTCATTACAAAATCCTTTCTGGATTAAGTGTATACCGGAATGAATTAAGCAAAAATAGGTTGTATCCATCGCTGCAGGAACTTGTTCATCTGTCGTCTCAACTTCAGGATATTTTGTATAAAAGAGATAATTTTTCAATATTTCTTTCTAAGCAGAAAAGTAGTGAAAATTTTAAGGAGGAAAATTTAATTTTAAGTATTCCCGGCGAGACAGTAGAGTATAATGATTGTGTTTATGATTTAATAGAATGGTCGCTTCCGTTAATCAAATCTTTAATTGAAGAGGCTTATGTAATTTATGATTTTGTCGCAGAAAATATTTCTATTATCGAAGTAGGCGTATCGCCGGCCTTTAAAGACGAAGGGTTTCTAATGCTTCCGGATGTTAAAAATGAAATTCTTCAAGTCCACAGATATAGAAGTATTATTTACTCAACTCAAAGTAGCCCATATCACTCACTTAGAACTTCGTTCCTGGAAAATCATAAATTATCGGATTTATCAGACTCGCTTGAATTATTGAAACATAATCTCCTAATAAAATATGATGAAAGACCAAACCTCGCAACTTTTGTTTGTAGAGTTGATATAGATGTTCCTTTTGACGAAACAATTTTCCTCATTGCTAAGAGAAAATTGTTAAATCTCTTAATAAAATAAATTTTAAGTTTACTAAGACAAAGTAATAAAATCAATTAAAATATGACCCGTCTCGTTAAGCAGCGGATCATCTTTTGGCTCAGTTTCTGTTGATATTTCACCCTTCTTAAGCAATTTCAATCCAAGTCGTTTCCTAAGTTCATTTTCCTTTTCAAATTTTTTCTGCTCAGCGTCATCCATTTCCTTTTTTCTGACAGCCTCGTTTAAGGATAACGTCTTCTTGTCGTGTGATTCATGGTATTCTTTTATTTCATCCAAATATTCGTCAAATTCGGGATCATTTTTTATTCTGGAATCATGTTCAGCAATCAATTTAGGAATAAAACTTTTTAAATTTCCAAATGGTTTGTATTTAGTTGCACTGATTTGATCCCAAGGTAACGAACTTGGTTCAGCGCTCTCCATATATTCATTTGAATCAAAAGCTGAAGGGTATTGAATATCCGGTACTACCCCCATGTGCTGTGTACTTGCTCCGGTAATTCTATAAAATTTCGCTATGGTCAATTTTACCTGTCCTAATTTTCCGTTCTCGTTAGGCATTAGCCGGTTTAAGTCAATTAAGTTTTGAACTGTCCCTTTTCCGTAAGTTTGTTCGCCTATTATTAAACCACGCCCATAATCTTGAATAGCAGCTGAGAATATTTCGGAAGCTGAGGCGCTGAAACGGTTTACTAATACTACAAGCGGGCCGCTGTAATCAATGGCAGAATCTGGATCATCCTCAACTCTAATATTACCGTCTGAATTTCTAATTTGTACTACGGGACCATTCTTTATGAATAATCCGGTAAGTTTAATGGCTTCCTCTAAAGAACCGCCGCCGTTATTTCTAAGATCGATTATAATTCCTTTAACATTAGCGCTCTTTAACTCATCAACTAATTTTTGGACATCTCTGGTCGTGCTCTTGAAATTTTTGTCGCCGCGCTGCTCTGCCTCAAAATCACTGTAAAAAGCAGGAATAGTTATCACACCTAATTTATAATCTTTACCGTCATTTTTTAAATTGAGGATTTTATCTTTTGCCGATTGTTCTTTTAAAGTAATTTTATCACGAACCAAAGTAATCTCACGCGGTTTCGCATTTACCCCTTCGCTAGCAGGAATAATTTGCAGCCTGACAATGCTCCCCTTAGGACCGCGTATTAATGCGACCACATCGGTTAATCTCCAACCAATTACATCTACCATTTCACCGTCTTTTCCTTGAGCAACACCCGTTATCTTGTCATCCCGGTGAAGTAACTTACTT
>JAJYSI010000420.1 GCA_021793635.1 Bacteroidota bacterium | reverse complement strand
CCGATACTTGGTCTTGCTGTCCTTGTTATGATAAAGGAATTTTTGTCAGCGTGAGGAAATTCTGGAACTTGGGTCATTACCCAATCGTAAGTTTTTCTGCCAAGTATTACTGTGTCCACCGATTTTACAAAGTCTGCATAACCATAGTCTTCACCGTCTTGTTGGACGATTGATAAAAAACTCAAATCGTCATTTGGTTTGGCTATGCAGCCGTCCAAACTTATTGCGATGTATAATATTACTTTTCTATCCATTGTCATTTTTGTTCAATTGTCAAGTTGTTGATGGGTCGTCATAGCCTGACCGCTAACGACCCGGCTAAGAAACGTAGGGGCGTTTGAAACACTGCCCTTTCAGTTTAGCACTTAGCCAAGCTAAATATTTTTATAATTATCTTTCTTCATTATCAAAATTTTGGCTTGGCGGACTTTAAATGAAACATTGAATTTAAAATTTACCGCCAAAACCCCTATGTTTTTTAGCCATTGTTACCCACTGGCTTTTTCTTTTTTAGCGTTGGCATTTTCAACTACTTACTCAATTTTAATATTCTAAACGCACCTTGTACTACCAATCCAAAAACAATTGTTCCTACTATCAAATCAGGTTTATTGGAATCCAACCAATTTACCAAAAGTCCTGCGAAAATTACTCCTAAGTTGATAATTATGTCGTTGGAAGTAAAAATCATACTCGCTTTCATGTGTGCCTCTTCTTTGCTTTTTGACTTTTGCAGAATGTATAGACAAATTCCATTTGCGATAAGGGCTAAAATTGAAACAATAATCATTGTCCATAAGTCAGGGAGCTCTTCAGCTCCGAAGAATCGTCTTAGCACTTCTGAAAATCCAATTATTGCGAGTGTTATCTGAAAATATCCTGCGATTTTGGCAATCCGTTTTTTCTTTGTCAGCGTACCACCAACGGCAAATAAACTGATTCCGTAAACGAAACTGTCAGCGAGCATATCCAAACTATCTGCCACAAGTCCCATAGATTTAGAAATCAAGCCTGTTGTCATTTCGATAACGAAAAAGGCAAAATTGATTGCAAGAACAATCCAAAGCAGTTTTTTTTGACTTGCGTTCTCATTAAAAGCGGTTTGGTCTGTTTGTACTGTTGATATTCTCTTTCCGCCTAATTTTAGGTCAATAATGGATTTTTCAATTTCTTCTATTTGTCCGTTATGAAATATGGTTAGTTTTCGGTTCGGGATGTCAAAATCCAAATTTGCAATACTTGAAATTCCGTCCAAATTCATTCGAATTAGATTTTCTTCGGATGGACAGTCCATCTTGGGAATTATAAATAGTGTTTTTTCCATTTAATCTTCGTCTTCGTTACCAAATGGTTTAATAATTACTCCTACACTGAATATAAAACCGTCAGTAGGTGCATAGATTTCTGTAAATGTTGGGCTATCCTGTGGTGGAAAAACTAACGGTGAAAAATTGGTTTGACGTATGTTAGTGAAATTTTCAAAGTTCAAATATGTTGTTACCCATTTAAAGTTTCGCATAACCAAGAAACCCATAGTAATAAAGTCTCTGGTTTCCTCTCCATTGGATAAAACTTGCTTTCCTGTGTAAAAAGTCTCGTAACCGATACGCCATTTCTCTGATTCGTACATCAGTATGCTTCCTGCATTGTGTCTTGCCGTTAGTGGCTTCTGCGGGTTTTCTGGTAAATAGCTTAGTCGCGTGTCAATGAAGGCATAGTTTAAGAACCATCTAAAGTCTTTGTAAGTAAATTTTAGATTTGTTTCAGTCCCTTTACTTAGGATAGAAGCTTTTGCATTTTCAAATTGTAGATTTCCATTGTTGGTGCTATTTAGCAATAGTCCATTTTGGATTGCCGTAACGTAGAACAGTTGGTTGATTGAAAAAGAAATTTTATCGAATAGAATCGTAGTATAATTCATATCAAAATTTGCTCCATAAGAACGTTCTGCTTCAAGATTATTCTTATCAATAGGCAGTACATTTCTGTAATTATTAAATTCCGCTTCTTCGGTAAATATGTCGGGTATTTTATAACCTAAACCACCGCCAATTCTACTGGAAAAGCCATTTGCAGGTTTAAAGAGTAATGATACTCTTGGCAAAGGGAAAAAGCCCCAATCTTGTGCATAGTCCGCTCTTAATCCTGTTTCTAAAATCCATTGTTCTGAAAGGTCGTAAATATTGTTTGCAAACAAGCCATAAGTAATGTCTGTTTGGTCTCTTTGAATGGGACTTGAATCATCTTCATCAAACTGGGTAGTGTATAGGTTTGTACCAAAAATCCAATTACTCTTGGCTGTTTCCTTATTGTAGGATGCTTCTGTAAATGTGTTAGTTTGAGTCCCTTTGAAAGCGTAGTTGGGCAAGCTTAAATTCCTATCAAAAAAGGCTACACTATTTTTAATATTTAAAGAACTGTTTGAATTAAACTCAGTTGTATAAACCGCCTGACTACTTAGGCGTTTTGAGATATTCGTTTCTGAGAATTGATGAATACCACTTTGCCCATTTTCGATAACGGTCATATCGCCACCTGTTCTGTCATCATACGTGCCGTTTATTCCAAGCCAAAATGTGGTTTTGTCAGACGGATAATAAAATAGTTTTGGGTTAAGCGAAATAGATTTTGTTAACGGAATATTACTAAACTCGTCATTGTCAGGGTCAAACTGTTTTTGGTAATGACCTGAACCATAAAGTGTCACTCCAAATCTTTCATTGCGTTTGCTGTAGAAAATATTCCCTGTACTTCCCAAAGCTTGTGTTTGGGTCAGCATAATTTCCAATTCGGGTTCTTCATCTGGTGTTTTTGAAACCATATTTACCAATCCTGCAATTGCACCGCCACCATAAATGGTAGATGCACTTCCTTTGATAATTTCAAATTGTCTTAGGTCTAATGGTGGGATTTGTAGGATGCTCAAGCCACTTGAAAAACCACTGTACAATGGAAATCCGTCTCTTAAAAGTTGTGTATAACGACCGTCAAGTCCTTGAATTCTGATATTTGTATTTCCACTACTCAATGAGGTTTGTTGCATTTGTATTCCTGTGCTTTCTCGCAAAACCATAGAAATATTGGTCGGGTTCATTGCTGCTTTTTCGCCTAATTCTTCCGCTCCAATAAACTCAATGCTGTTTGTAATCTTTTTAACTGTGCTTGTGCTGCGAGAGGAGTGAATTACGACTTCATCTAAATCTCCACCTCCATACTCTAATTTAAATTCAAAAGTTTTTTCGGAAGTAGTTTCAATTGTTGTTTCGATTGTCTGAAAGCCTAAATAGGATATTCTAATTTGGTGCCTTCCACTTGGAATTTCGGTGAAAGATGCAATTCCATCAAGATTTGTAACTGCCCCTTTTCTCAATTCTTCAAAATAAACAGTTGCTCCAATTAACGACTCGTCATTTTCTGCATCAAGAACAGAGATTTTGATTTCACTCGTCTGAGCAAAAGAAATAATTGAAAAGATTGAAAAAATTAATGCTAAAATGGTTCTTATCATTTGCCTACTCTGTTTTTGTAAAGAATAGTGCAAAGATATTTAGGTATTAGCGCAACTCGATTGCAAACATTACTTG
>JAJYSI010000419.1 GCA_021793635.1 Bacteroidota bacterium | reverse complement strand
GCGTTCGAAGAAACAGACGGAAGATTATATTGCAGGCAGGTTCGGATGAGAAAATTACAAGAAAACAAGAATGGAAAATTACAAGAGCGACTCTATGCGCTTTGCCCTATGCGCTATGCGTAAATATTAACATTAAAAACGGTAAGACGAAATGGAAAGACATTTTGAAAAAGAATTTGAAGAGCTGAAGACTGCAATCAACAAGATGGCGTCTATTGTTGATGAGCAGGTTGAAAACAGCTTTAAGGATATGGAAGACTCAGCAGTGAGGCTTTATAAAACCGTAAAGCACCGCGATAGGGAAGTTGATGCTTATGATAACCTCATCATGGCGAAGTGTGAAAATCTTCTTGCGCTTTACCAGCCGGTTGCGAGCGATCTGCGTTTCATTCTTACAGCAATTAAAATAGACAGCCAGCTTGAAAGATGCGGCGACATTGCTGTCAACATCGTCCAGCGTGTAAAACGAACAGATAACTTCAGAGACATTATTGCTCAAACCGATTTGCCTGAGATGGCTAAGATTGCCAGAACTATGGTTAAGGATGCAATCACTTCTTTTATAAACCGCGACTGCGACCTTGCAAATAATATCTGGGTAAACGACGATATTGTTGACGAACTTAATAAAAAGATTTTTGCTCAGCTCGTAGATAAAATTAAAGCCAACCCTGATTTAGCCGAACCGTGCGCTCATCTTATTGTACTTGCAAGACAAATAGAAAGACTTGCCGACCACGCAACTAACATCTCCGAAGACGTAATCTTCTTACTTGAGAACGAAATTGTAACGCACAAGAAAAAGCTGGAAGACTTTCATCTGCCGGAATGAAATTAGTCATTTGTTATATTGGTTGTTAGTGACAATTTGTTTTTCTTGATCGTTTATTAGGAAATAAACCCACCCCTGCCCCTCCGTTGGAGGGGACGATGTTTTTGCCTTACCTGGTTTTTTGAAATGAATTCCTTCGCGGACAATAAAAGATTTTTATGCTGTCAAATAATTTTAAAAAATTTTTTCCAGTTGATTTATTATTTAATGAATTAAAGAGACAAAAATTAATTTTAAGAAATACATTTCTTTCTTCAAACAATTCAATTACTTCTATACGAACTTAGAAAAGAGAACAAGTCTGCAACTTAAATTAACGTGTCTACTTACTTGAGGGGATGGGGTGGGTTAAATACTCCCAATAAATAAAATCATCCTCATCTTAAAAATGTCATCCAGATAGAATCGGAATGACATCTTTATAAGATTCTTCCTATTTTTGTTTTGTTGTTTACTTGAAGTAATACAAAGGATAATAAACGGGGGCGCAAATTTGTTTCGACGTTCCCTGCATATAAATAAAGTAATCTGTTGGGGTTCTCTTTATAAATTAGAACTCTGATCTTGTGACCTTACATAAAACTAACGGAGGGAATGTTATGTCTCGTTACATATTTGCTTACGATGTCCTTTTTGAATTTATCAAGAGGTTTTTCCCGCTTTGCTTTTCTAGAAGCATTCATACGAAAATGATAGTTGATACTCTAATAAAAAATTTCCCTGCAAGAATTGCCGGTTATGAAATGGCTGCTATGCTTTTTATTTCAAATAGAAGGCTGCAGAAAGTATGTGCGGTTTCGTTCCATATAACATATACAAGGCTTAAAAGAATTCTCCGTGTTTACTATGCTCTCATATTGTTTGCGGAAACCAGACTTGATTATAATGAGGTGGCTGAAGCACTTAATTATACCGAGCGGACAAATTTAATGCGGGACATTCGGTTGGAACTTAATGTATCTGCAGATGAAGTCAGGTACCTTCTTACCGGCTTTATTCCGCAGGAGCTCTTTAAAAACTTATGGAAGGGACCATAACGGTGATGAAATTAAAATAATAGCACTCAGATAACATAGATCTTTACGGATTAAATACTGTTTCCTATCCACGTAAATCTGTGTCGTCCATGTAATCCGTGTGCTATCCCCTCTCTTCCCCGCTATTCGCTTTTTGATTTGGCGGTAACTTACTAAAAAACTATTTTCTTTACAGTTCTTTTAATTATTGATATAAATATTTTTCCTAAAACGTACTGCATCAGTTTTAATTTCTTCAAGTTCTTTCATATTGAAATAAGAAGAAGAACCGAAGTAATCTGAAGATAGAGCATTAAAAGCGGAAGATATGCTTTTTCAAGTAGAAGATATCACATTTTATCAGGAAGATAAGACAAAGCAGCAAGAAGATGCGGCATTTTAATGTGAAGATAAAGCATTTTAAGTCGAAGATATCACATTTCAATAGGAAGATAAGTTATTTAAATGCGAAGACGGCTCATTTAAATAGGAAGATAAGATATTTGAACCCGAAGATGGTGTATTTAAATTGGAAGATATAACCATAATTAACACTTATTTTATCACAATCAGAAAGGCATAAAAATGTCTACGAATTCAAAAGATTCAGAAGCGGAACAATTAAAATCTGCCGGGATCATTGTGGATAATTCTTTATCCATTGAAGAGGTTAAAATAGAAGTAGCCAAAAAGGGTTATGACGAAACAGAACTTCAAGCCGGTAAGACGAAAATTATTTTTGCTCAGCAGGCTTTGAGCGATCAAGCTAAAAAGGCAGGCATAGCTAAAGATGCAACCCGGGATGAAGCCAATGCTAAATCAGCAGCGCATAGTGCATATCAGGACCTGGCTCAAATTATAAGAAACAAATATTCTGCAAATTCACCCGAGTTGACAAAGTTAGGCTTAGTTAGTAGTGAGCCTAAGACTACTGCAGATTCTATTAAAGCCGGGTATACTCTTTTTGATAATGCTGCAAGCGATACTGAAATAGCCGCATATATTTTGAAAAAGGGATATACGCCGGAATTTATTAAAAGTGAGCGGGATAAATTTTCCGCATACGAGATTGCTAATGCAGCTCAAGTTAAAGCAATCGGACTAGCGGGCGACGCTACTAAAGTCAAAGTCGACGCATTTAAGGATATGAACGAGTGGATAAGCGAATATAAGACAACTGCTAAGGTAGCTCTTCGCAAAAAGCCGGCATTGCTCGAACAGCTTGGCATCAAAATAAAAAAACGCGGTACGTCTCAAAAGAAAAGAAAAAGCACTGCTGCTGCTAATACCCCTGCCAAATAATTGTAATCTAAGGTGCATTGAAAATATAAGCCATTCCCGGTCGTCTCGATACATTTCGATCCCGAATAAATCGTGATCGAAACACTCGACGACCTTGCCGGATATGCAAGGAGGCTGAGAAATCCAGAACTGAGCGGAGACTATTTAGAATCTACCGGCATGTTGTGTCCGCATGGCGAGACTGATTTTACAGTTTCATTTTTAGCGTGAAGCTCTTTTGTTAAAAATGTTCCGATTGCAGCAAATGATATACTTTTTGATTTTATTCTAATCCTTATTAATTATAAGAAAAGTATTACATTGGCGGATTAGCTCGTATATCTACTTCTTCTTTTTTCTCAGGCTCTGCCGGTCTTGCTTTTCGCTTTCTCTTTTTAGGGGTACCATTTTTAACTATCTTCTTTTTTGTTTCCTTCACTTCCTCAATCATTAAAATGTTATCGGAA